>JBCCGJ010000007.1:0-43805 GCA_039029335.1 Actinomycetota bacterium
GTGACTGCTATGGCCTTTCGGCAAAAGTAGGCTTCACAATGGCAAATTATTTTGGCTGCATCATTGTCTGTAGACGCGAGGGCTCCACAACCAAGTCCAGTACCAGTGCAGCATTGCAAAAAATCATGGCCCTGACTTTTCAAAATTACACCCCCAGCTAGATTTGCAGCCTGTCGATGATAAAATCCTCTGCAGAAACTGAATACATCATGTCCTTCACGTTCTAAAAACGTGAAATCTAGAAAACCATGTATACAGTCAACACAATTGTTTGTTCATTCAAAACTGAGCCGCCAAAATGTCACTAGCAAAGAACTAACTCACGGGGAGCAAGAAGGGGGAGTTGCATTCCGTCTCAGAAACGCTGTCGTCAAGGCCGTACAGAATTCCGTCATTCCCATCGGCCATGAAGCAGGTCTTGTTGTAGCGAAACTGCGCGCAAACCGGCAGGTTGTTGCTTGTCCACTCAAAGAGCCGGATATGATTCCTTTCCAACTCAAAGAAAGGGTTGGTACAGCCAATAACATACGTGATTCTTGCCGGGTTCTCAGGAGCAGGACATGTGTAGTTTGTCTCAGTGGCTGCAAACAGTTGCGGTTCGTCATCAGGTCCAACGCCTCTACATTCATGACTAAACTGTACACTCAAGCACGGATATGTTTGATTGACCGAAGACTCAGCTCCCACCAAATAGGAAAGATGAGCCTCCCTTCCATCATCCAAAATACACTCAGCCACACTATATGCCCGGTACATCCTGTCACGCTGTTCCTTGAAGTCTCGGTCGGATGTCTCGATCAGGTCCTGCTCATACCTGGTCTTGTTTTGCGAAACATACACAGTCAGGAACGAGATGAAGATGATGTACACCACAAGGTTGGTGAGGAACACCCATTTGCCGAAGTTTTTCCTTCAGGACAACACAAAACCGCATAACAATATAGGACTTCAAATGCCCTAGTTTTAACATGGATGCTTGATAGCCACATACCCGTACTATTGAGCAAAGCTTAACCCATAATGTTGGTCATGATGCACTTCTATCTCAAAACCCGTCCTACAGCAACAAGTTGTCTTGTTTACATTGCAGAGCAGTTTCCATTTCAATACTTCTACCTTCTGCTGACTTGGGGACATGCTCAAGGTCAGCTCTAGCGACTCCCATTATGTGCCAGTGCCTGTTGAAAACGACAGTCTAAAATATACCAAAAGTGCATTGCAGAAATTTTCTGTGGTACTGAGGAGGCTGACTTACCACTTGTATTTCATCAGCGCTTGTGTCAGACAATGGGACAGAAGGCTTTCTGTCTTCTTCTCCACCATAAGCTAAATGAAGAGGGAAACAACGGCAGAGCAGGTAAAAAGTCCAGGCATTGCACAGCATAACAGCTACATAGCATTGTCCCCATCTATGCAAAGCTGTCTACATGGTCACTGCATTTTGATGCATGAATATTTGAGCTCAGTTCGCTTCGTCTTCTCTGATCCCTAACAGACTATGAAGTACACTTGTCATCAGTAGTAGAAAGGCGTGCAGCAACGGACAGCACCGAGCAAAGAAATTGTTGAAAGCTCAAGTCAACAACTTTGCAGCACGAACATTATATCCACGGTTCCCGCCACGAACGAGATCCCGTGGGACACCAGGTGACCGTCTGCCAGCAACGAGACCGGTCCCTCCCGGTCGGCTTCCCCCGCAACCGCGCCAGGCTGGTCAGCGGTTCCATCGGCCGGATCCGTGGCGGAGACCCGCGTCGGATCGGTGAGTGGCGATTGGTCGGCGTCGACCTGGTTTGCCACCAGCGAGGTCTGGTCGGGAACGGTGGCCGTCTCCTCGGTCTCACGCAGCGTTGTCAGAAGCACCGCGCCGCCGATGCCGAACACCCCGCCGACAACGATGGCACCAACAAAAGACGGCCACCGCCGCTTCGGCTTTGGTGGTGCAACCGTGGCCGGATGGAGCCGGTCGACGATTTCGGCTGACGTTTGGAATCCGACCGGTTCCGTCTCGGGCGGGTACTGCTGAGGGTAGGGGTCGTCGAAGGCGATCGGCGGGGACGACGAGACGGCGGGTACCTGCTGTTCCAGGATCAGCGGCTGGGGCGATGCGGCTGCAACCGGTTGTATCGGGAGCGGTTCAATCGGTGCTGGTTCGATCGGGACCGGGTCGATGAACACCGGCTGGCGGGGAACCGGATCGAAGTCCGGTTCGAGCATCGGTTCGGCAGCAGGGGCAACGCCCGAGTCGATGCCGCCATCCGGCCAACCCTCGTCGGTCGACCCCGTGAAGTCGTTTGCCGGATCCTCGACCTCGCCGACCGTGCTGTACCCGTCGATCGGGCTGTACTCGTCGACGTCCTCGACCTCGTCGGCGGTGTCGAATGCATCGGCCTCTGCGTACCGGTCGTGCTCGTCATACTCGTCGACGTCTTCGAACTGATCGAGAGTAAACCCTTCGTCGATGTCGGTGAGCTGCTCACCGGCCGCAACCTCGTCGACGAACGTATGCCGGTTCTCGACCACCTCGTCGAAGAGTCCCGGGCCGTCGTCGAGTGCTTCGACGAGGGATATGCGCTGTTCGGCCGAGTTGTCGGCGTACGCCCCGGGAACGTCGTCGATCGGCTCGCCGTGAGCCAGTTCGGAATCGACCTTGTCGGGGGACTCGTCTGCGGCGATCAGATCCTCGAGCTCGAAGCTGTCCGCCTCCAGGATGACCAACTCGCCGTCCGGGGCCGCATCCCGGGCACCGTCCAGCGGGTGGCGGCCAGGGTCATCCATGGGTTCCGACACCGCAGACGGCTCGGCGGTGAGCTCCGAGTCGTCGGTGAATTCGGACTCGGCTTCGACTGCCGGTTCCGGCCCGGGCTCGGCATCCCAGTCGGCTTCGAGCTCTGCTTCCGGTTCCCGCTCGGGCTCGGCGTCCCAGTCAGCTTCGAGCTCTGCTTCCGGCTCGGGCTCGGTTCGGGGCTCGGCGTCCCACTCTGCATCGACCGCCGGTTCCCGCTCGGGCTCGGCATCCTCGACCGGTTCCGGCTCGGGTTCGGCCTCGACTGCCGGTTCCGGCGCCACGAGATCGTCAAACAGGCCGTCGAAGACGGAGGGGTCGAGCGGGCCCTCGTCCGGGATGTCCGCGAGGTTGAATCCTGGACCGGCGGGCTCCGGTTCCTCATCGATGGCGTCACCGTTCGACTCCGGTCCGGACGGTGAGCCCGGCCGTTGTGGAGGAAGTTCGAACTCAGAGGTCCAACTCATCCTCTGGTGCTCCTCCGATCAGACCCATCAACCGAGACTCAGACCCATCAACCGAGACGATGACAAAACCGGGCGTTCCAGGCCTGGGCCACCACCACACGATGAACACGTCGCCGTGAACACCTGACGCGATGGCACGCCCCGCCTGCGGTGCGGCCCGGCGAATGCCGCCGTCGTGAATCCCCAAGGGTATCGGGAAAAAGGTCGACGCTCCCGGACTGACCAGCTTTCGCCGTTCAGCCGCGGGAGCGTCGTAATTTCGTCCAAAGATCCACCACTATCGAGCCGATCAGGGTTACTGTCACAGTCGATACAACATCACTGCCCGTCGGTCCGAAAGGTCTGGCGGGCAGTTCGCTTGTTGGGCTTCGGTCGGGTCGCTGTGGTTGGGTTGCCCTCGCCTCAGGTCACCAGTCGAAACCGGACGCCTCCAGCGGCCGAAGCCGATGGCTGCGTGGCCTGCGTCTGCCCGTCAAACGAATCGTTATCCTAGCTTCTGCGGACCTGGTGAATCGTTGTCCTTGTCATCTGGATCCCGTCGGTTTCCTGCCTCGGATCGGTCGAGCTTCACGTCCGGTTCCGCCTGTTCGATCCCGATCCGAAGACCGGTTCCGACCCTGCCGTTCCGTACGATGTTCTCAGCTTCCTTAGCGTTCCGCCGCCGTCGTTCAGCTGACTGAGGGACATCCTTGTTGCTCCGGCAAGGGGGGTCAAGAAGTTTCTTTGAATCCCCAGGGTTGTCCTCAGGATTTCTTGTTAGTCCCCAAGATTTGACATTGTGTCCACCGGTTTTCCACCGGTTCATGCACAGGTCTTTTGGTCGATGACGGTCGTCGGACGGTCGATCGGGCGGCCAAAAAAACCGGACGTACGCGACTCGCCCGAGGCTCGACACGGTCGAACCTCGGGCGATGGTCACACCAGCTGACGGCGGCGAGGTGCCGCCGATGCGGGTATCAGTTCCGTCCGACGTCGGTGTGATCGGCAGCCGCCTCAGCGGCCGCGTCGGCCAGCAGGTGCTGATAGCGGGCGATCTCGGACCGACCGACCACCATCCAGTGGACCTCGTCCGGGCCGTCCGCCAGCCGCAGCGTCCGCTGCTGGGTGTACATGTCGGCCAACGGGGTGTGCTGCGACACACCGAGGGCACCGTGCATCTGGATGGCCTGGTCGATGATCTTGCAGACCCGCTCCGGGACCATGGCCTTCACACCGGACACCCAGACCCGGGCCTCGGCGTTGCCCATCAGGTCCATCGCCTTCGCCGCCTTCAGCACCATCAGCCGCATGGCCTCGATCTCAACCCTGGCCCGGGCGATGATCTCCGTATTGCCGCCGAGGGCCACGAGCGGTTTGCCGAACGCCTCACGGCTCAGCCCTCGTGTCACCATCAGCTCCAGGGCCTTCTCCGCAGCGCCGATGGACCGCATGCAGTGGTGGATCCGGCCGGGGCCGAGGCGGAGCTGGGAGATCTCGAAGCCCCGACCTTCGCCGAGCAACATGTTGGACGCCGGGACCCGGACGTCGTTGAACCGGATGTGCATGTGGCCGTGCGGGGAGTCGTCCCGGCTGAACACGTGCTGGGCACCGACGATCTCCACGCCGGGCGTGTCGATGGGAACCAGGATTTGGCTCTGTTGCTTGTGGGGCGGGGCGTCCGGGCTGGTGCGGACCATGGTGATCATGATCTTGCAACGGGGATCGCCGGCTCCCGAGATGTAGTGCTTCTCACCGTTGATGACGTACTCGTCGCCGTCACGGACTGCGGCGGTGGCCACGTTCTTTGCATCGGACGACGCGTGGTGGAGCTCGGTCATGGCAAACGCAGAGCGGATCTCACCGTTGAGCAGCGGCTGGAGCCACTGCTCCTTCTGTTCCTCGGTGCCGACCCGTTCCAGCACCTCCATGTTCCCGGTGTCCGGGGCGGAGCAGTTGAGGCTTTCCGACGCCAGTCGATGTTTCCCCAACTCGGTGGCGATGTAGGCGTAGTCCAGGTTGGTCAGACCGCCGACCTCGGAGTCCGGCAGGAAGAAGTTCCACAGGCCGTTCGCCTTGGCCTTCGACTTGGTCTCCTCCAGCATCTCGAGCTGGCCGGGCGCATAGCTCCAGGGGTCGGTCTTGTTCTCGTCGAGCTTGTGGAACTCGATCGACATCGGCAGGACTTCTTCGTCGATGAAGGTCCGGACCTTGGCAAGGAACGGGCGGGCCTCCTGCGACATGGCGAGCTGGTTGAGCTCGCCGTCGAAGTCATCGAGGTTGAGTGGCTGGACTGGCATGTGACATATCCCCGGGTCGGTGAAATCGGTGTTCAAGTCGGATGGATGTTCGTTTCATGATGCCATTCCGGGACGGTCGGGACCTCATTGGCCGACCGCTTCGCAGCACGCGACCGACCGGCCCGGACGGACTTCGGGCCGGCACCGGCAGGGGTGCGGGATCCGCCACAGGGCACCGGTTCTCAGCGCATCGGCCCAGTCGTAGTCCAGTCCCGGTTCCGGTTCCAGGTGTGGACCCTCAGAACAGGTCGTTGCACCAGGGGGCGACCGGCCAGGCGAAACACCGACGGAGCTGATCGACGTGGTCCGGTGCGCCGGTCAGCTCACCGCGAAGCAGCAAACCGGGGATCGACCCGGCACCCAGATAGAGCGACCCGAGGCCGGTCACCGAGATCGAAACGTCCGCCTCGTCCTCGGTCGGTCGGCAGGTGGCCCATCCGTCGTCGTCAACGGTCAGGCGGAACGTCCCGGCCCCGGCATCGCCGGCCGATGGGCCGGTCACCGCAATCGCCAGGTTGCCGGCGGCGTCGTAGCGTCTGGCCTCCAGAGCGGTCGCCACGTCGACGATCCGGACGTGGACGCCGTCGTTCGTCCGTCGAACGACCGCCCGCTCGTTGCGGGCGATCCGGGGAAGGATCGTGTCGCTCGGCTCGGTCCAGATCTTGACGTTCGGGAAGAGGTCGATCGAGCTGAGGTACCACCACAGGTTGTGCTCCGCCCGGTGGTCCAGCGCCACCAACTCCACCAGGTGGTTCGTGCCCTGCGGCAGGTCGTGGTCGTCCCACTGCGGTTTCTGCCGGTAGAGGACGTAGCCGACCGGATCGCCGTCCCGTCTGGCGACCACCCGGCGGAGCGAGCTGTTGCCCTCCCGGTCGTGGTCCCGGTCGCTGAGGATGCGTTGCTCCCACCAGGCGTCGTTCCGTTTGAGAAAGCCCGGTCGTCGGGTCCTCGCCCGGTCGTAGACGTCGGCGAGCACCGGTGCGGCCTCTTCGGCCGAAACGATCGACAGCTCGTCCCGTTCCCGCGGGGCCACGATCCCGGCGGTTCCGGCGTCGATGTCGATCGCGACGTTCTCGCTGGCCGACCCATAGCCGAATCGGCCATAGATGGGAGCCTCGCTGGCCCACAGCACGGAGATCGGTCGCCGATCGGCCTCGGCCTCGGACAAATGGGCGTCGATCATGGCGGTCAGCAGGCCCTGCCGACGGTGGGTGGCCGCAACCGTGACCCGGGTCAACCCGGCCGCGGCGACGTCGGCTCCGCCCGGGACCACCACATCGAGCCGGTAGGACCCCATCGTGGCGACGATCCGGCCCCGATCGAACACAGCCGATGCCCGGTCGAGGCCGAGGACCTGTCGCAGCCGGTCGGCCTCACCGTCGTTCCGGTCCGCGCCGAACGCAATGCCCAGGACGTCGAGGTACTGCTCGATGTCTGCTTCGGTGATGGTCCGGATCTCGAAACCCATCGCCAGAACGTAGCACCGGCCTCGGACAGGGCCGGCGGACTTTACGCGGCTCTGATCGGCCGCGGCGCGCCGATCCTGGGCCCCGATCGCCCGCCGACGGCCGGAGACGGGACATCCGTATACTTCCTACGTGGCCGATCATCCGGAGTCGTGTCGGTGCGGTCGGGTCCAAGATCCGTCCGACAACTTCTGTCCCGGGTGTGGTGCGCCGACGGCAGGAGGCGCTGGTCACGATGGCGGTGTCGACCGGGACGATTTCCTCCTCATCGATGGCACAACCGCCGACCGGGTCGAGTCCACCTCGGTCGCCCAGTCCGGTGCCGGGCCGCGGCTGCTGGTGGTCGGAGCGCTCGGCCTGGTCGTTCTGTTGGCCGGGCTGACACTGTGGCCGAAGGGGGAGGCAACATCGCCGGAAGCCGCCGCGGCAAAAGCCGAGGACATAGCCGAAGCCGAGGACGCAGCGGAAGCCGGTGACGCAGCCGAAGCCGATGACACAGCCAGAGCCGATGACACAGCGGAGGCCGATGACCCAGCGGCGACGGACGACCGCGACGACCCAACGCAGGACGACAGCCCCGCCGATGCCCGCGATGGGGCCGAAGCGGACGAACCCGCCGACCCTGGCGACCAACCGGGGGCCACCACGGCCGACCAGGCCACCGATGATAGGAACGCGGCCGACGGGGTCGAGGGCGAGGACGGGTCGAGCGGCCCGCTCCTCGGCGAGGCCACCGGACTGGGTCTTATTCACGTCGGCCGGGACTTCGGTCGGCTCGCACTCCTTGACCTGGACACGGGGGTGACACACGAATTGGCAGCCCGTGGCGAACCCCTCGGCCTGCTCGGTTCCACGTTGGTGACCAGGGCTTCGGAGTCGGTCAACCTGTACCCGCTCGATGCGCTCGACACGGCGCCGGCCGTCATCGGGGGCACAACCGGCTGGGTCGACGTCCTGTCCATCACGGAGGACCGGGTGTGGGCCCTCGACGGCAGGAATCTCGATTCCGGTGGCTGGACGGTCATCGGGTACGACCGGAACGGCGAGGCGGTCGAAGCGGTTGACGCCGACCTGGCGTTTCCGTTCTTCGGCTGGGACCCCCGGGCGAACTACGTGCAGGGAGAGGCCGGCGGGATCTACCGGCGGCTCGGGGACGGCTTCCAGCGGGTCTCCACCGGCACGCTTGCGGCGATCGGGGACCGGCTGGCCCTTGTTCGCGAGTGCGATGAAGGCCTGTCGTGCGGCATGGTCTGGTACCGGGCCGACGACTGGGAGCAGCCCCTCGACCTGACGGCCCCGGATGTCCCCGTGCAGAGTCAGGTATGGCTGGTTGCGGACGACCGTTGGTTGCTGGTGACCAGCTGGATTCTCGGCACCACCAACCTGTACGACGTGGAAAGCGGCCTGCTTGTCCGGTCACTGGGGCCGGGTGGTGGTGGCCCGTTCGAAAACGCCGTTGCCCTGTCACGGGACGGTCGATGGCTGCTCGACCCGGGCACGACCGATGCGGTGATCGTGGACCTGGACAGTGGAACGGAGTGGCCGCTCGACGGATTCCGCGCCGGCGCAACGCTCTTTGTCGACCTGGCCGCGGTCGGCTTCACCGACTGAACCCCGGCCACCGCCCGAACCTATACTCGGTACGTGGCACATCACCCGGCAGCGTGTCGCTGTGGTCGGGTCCCCGGACCGTCGGACAACTTCTGCCCCGGTTGTGGTGCGCCGATGGAAACCGGCCTCGGTCGCGACGGCCAGGAGGCACACGATGCCCCGGATGGTCTGCTGATCGTCGGTGCCGAGTCCGGCCGGCTGGAGTCAAGCACCGTCGTCCGGTCATCGACCGTCCGCCGCCGGGCGTTGCTCGGGGCCGCCTTCCTTGCTGTGCTTCTCGTCGGGCTGACCCTCTGGCCGACGGGGGAGCGGTCCACCCCCGGCGCGGCAATCGGCGGGGACCCAACGGACGGGGCGTCCGGCGACGAGGTTGACGGCGGGCCGGTTGGGGACGAGCCCAGCGGACCGGCCGATCGGTCGACCGGGGGTACAGAGGGCGCCGCTGCCACACGGGACGACGCATCGTCGATCGGCATCTCCATCGGCTCCGGTGCGGGAGGATTGCAGCCCGCAGATGGTGCCGTCGGACCGCTGCTCGGCGAGGCGACCGGCCTCGGATTGGTGTTCGGTACCCCTGGGTTCGGGCCGCACGACCTGGTTGAACTGGATACCGGCGTTGTCCATGAGCTGTCGGCCACCGGTGAACTGTTGGGTGTCATGGGCTCCACGGTGGTGGTTCGACAGTCGAACTCGTTGGCGCTCTACCCGTTGGACACGGCGGATCCGGTTGGCATCGCCATCGAGGAGGACGGCAGCTGGATCAATGTGATGTCGATCACCGAGGACCGACTCTGGACGTCAAACGGGTCCGCGCCGCAGGGCTCCGGCCTCAGCGCCTATGACCGGACCGGGACAAGGGTCGATGTGGTTGACACGCAGATGACCTTCCCGTTCTTCGGTTGGGATCCGAGGGCGGAGTTCATCCAGGGACTGGCCGGCGGGATCTATCGCCGGGACGGGGACGGCTTTCGGCGAGCACTGGACGCCGCTCTTGTCGCTGCCGGTGACGACGTGATCCTGGTGCGGGAGTGCGACGATCGACTGGCCTGTGGCCTCGTTTGGTATCGCAAGAACAACCTCACCACCCCACTGGACTGGTGGGTCCCCGACGTCCTCTCCCAGAGCCGGACAACCGTTGTCGGCGGCGACCGATGGCTGGTCGTCCAGCGATGGAACGGGGCCACCGCCGTACACGACGTTCGGACCGGCCGGTTGGTCTGGTCGGGCGACGTCACCAACGGCGGGCCGATCATGTTCGGGTCACCGAGCATCTCCGCTGACGGTCGATGGCTGGTTGAGGCGGGATTCGACGGCATCATCGTCGTCGATCTGGACAGCGGGGCCGAATGGCCGATCGACGCCGGTAGCGAGTTCGCCGTGCTGGTCGACCTGGCCGACGTCGGTTTCGTCGGCTGAAACCGCCGGGCCGCCGGCACCCGGACGCGCCGGTGCCCGGACGCGCCGGTGCCCGGCCACGGGGGTTGGCCAGGCACCGGTTGGTTTTGGTTTGTTTGCTGCGACTGTCCGTGCTCAGGCCAGCACGTCGACCCGCTCGTCGGTTCCGAACTCCCCGTCGATCTGACCAACGATTTGCTCGAACTCGGGATCGGGCAGGCCGGCCTCGCCTTCGATGTCCACCGTGGGCAGGATCCGGTCGAGCCAGCCGGGGATCCACCAGTTGGCGTCACCCATCAGCTTCATCGTGGCCGGTACCAGCACCACCCGCACGATCGTTGCGTCGACGAAGATCGCCGTCGCAAGGCCGAGGCCCATCATCTTGATGACCGGATCGTCTCCCAGGACAAACCCGAGGAAGACCGAGATCATGATCAGGGCCGCCGAGGTGATCACCCTGGCCGTGCTGGCGATGCCGTGGATCACCGCACCGTCGTTGTCCCCGGTCAGCAGGTACTCCTCACGGACCCGGGACAGCAGGAAGACCTCGTAGTCCATGGAGAGCCCGAACAGAATGGCGAACATGAACATCGGGATGAACGAGACGATGGGCACCGTCGCCTCCAACCCGATCAATTCCTTGCCCCATCCCCACTGGAAGACCATGACCAGCACGCCGTAGGCCGCCCCGATGCTGAGCAGGTTCAGCAGGGCCGCCTTGAGCGGGACCAGGATGGACCGGAACACCAGGGTCAGCAGCAGGAACGACAGGACGATGACGGCGGCGATGAACAGCGGCAGCCGTTCGGTGACCCGGTCGCCGATGTCGGCAAACCCGGCGGTGCCACCACCGACATGGGCCCTTGCCGGGCTGTCGTCCAGCAGCGGCGGGAACACGTCGGCCCGGAGGCGCTTCACGGTCTCAAGCGTTTCCGCGTCCTGCGGCGACGTAGTGGGGAACGCCAGGACCGTGGCCACACCGGCCTCCGCGTTGACCTCGGGCGGCGCTACGGCGGCAACCCCGGGGTCGGCGGCGATGGCCGCCACCAGCGGCTCGACAACCGTCTGATCCTCTGAGATGTCAACGGCGATGACCAGCGGTCCGTTGATGCCGGGGCCGAATCCCTCTGCCACCAGGTCATAGGCCAGCCGTTCGGTCCGGGACTCCGGCAGGGTGCCCTCGTCGGGGAACCCGAGGCGGAGGGCCAGCACCGGCGCGGTCAGCGCCAGCAGCAGGGCGGTGACCCCGATTGCGTAGGCCCAGGCGTGGTTGGCAACGTGCTTACCCCACCGTTCCCAACCGGACACGATGTCGCCGTTGGCAGCAGCCGCCTCCTTCTCCCGGGCCTTGGCCATGAACTTGTCCCGGCTGGCCTGACGGAGCCCGTTGATGCGATGACCGGCCACTCCCAGGAATGCGGGGAGCAGGGTGATTGACGCCACCACCATGATCAGCACGATGAAGGAGGTGGAGATGCCGGCCGCCGTCATGAACGGCACACCGGCGACGGCAAGCCCGAGGATGGCGATTACGACGGTGCCCCCGGCGAAGATGACGGCCTGTCCCGCGGTGGCGACGGCCCGGCCGATCGACTCCTCGACCGCATACCCCCGGCCGAGGAACTCCCGGTGCCTCGTGACCAGGAACAGGGCGTAGTCGATGCCGACACCGAGGCCGATCATGCTGCCCATCTGCGGGGCCCAGCTGGGTATGGCCACCAGATGGCTGATGAGCGGCATGGCGCTGATGCCGAGGGCCAGCCCGAACAGCGCAAGCCCGATTGGAAGTCCCATCGCGATCACCGAACCGAAGGCGATCAGCAGGATGATGACTGCGGCGACGATGCCGATCATCTCGCCGACGCTGGTCTGCGGCTCCTCGAACGAGAAGAACAGTTCACCGCCGAGCTCCACCTGCAGTGGCGAGTCGATCCGGGCCTCCTCGCCGAAATCCTTCAGGTTCTCCAGATCCTCGGCGGTCAGGTCCTCGATCACCGGGTACTGCACCCGGACCAGGGCGATGCGGCCGTCCGCCGACACCGATCCGCTCTGCACCGCAGCCTCCGGCCCGGCGGCCAGGGCCCCTGCCGGGTCGCTGGCGGTCAGGACGTTCGGCAACGCCGCCGCACCGGTCTGCACCTCGGTGAGGGCCGCTGCGGCGTCCGCGTTTTCGAAGAACGTCACCCCCTCTTCGCGTGGGGTCATGACGATCTGGGCGGTCAGGCCCGCCCGCTCGGACTGAGCCGCGCTCAGCAGGTCGACGGCGTTCTGAGAGTCCAGACCGGGCACTTCGAACGAGTCCTCCAGCTCCTCGCCGAACGCCCCGGACATGCCGATCACCGCGGCGGCGGCGACCAGCCAGGTGATGATGACCAGCCAGGGCCTGGAGCCCGAGAACCGGCCCATACGATAGAGCGCACGTGACATTGGTAGTTCCTCCTTCGCGACCGGTCGGTCGTCGACTCCACTCTCACCGCCACCGGTTGACGACCGGTCGGGACCCGGTTGGGAGCGGGTTGAGGCGGCGCTGTGCAAGACTCGCGGTCGGCTTCGACCGTACTGCCAACGGAGGTCCGGCCCGGTGACCGCCAGGGAAACCAGATGGTGAATATCTGCCTCCTCGGTGAGGTTCGAGCCTTCGACAAGTCCGGCGCGTCCATCGACCTCGGACCGCCAAAATGCCGGGTCGTACTCGCCGCGCTCAGCCTGTCGGCGGGCACCGCGGTGCCGGTCCACCGCCTGGTGACGCTGGTCTGGGGCGACGAGCCGCCCCGCACGGCCGAGAAGACCCTCCAGTCCTACGTGACAAGGCTGCGCAAGGGCCTCGGTGGCGAGACGATCGTGCGGGTCGGTGCCGCCTACCGGCTCGATGTCGCCGACGATGCGGTTGACGTTGCCCGGTTCGAAACGAAACGATCGGCCGGCGACTTCGCCGGGGCGTTGGCGGAGTGGGGTGGTCAACCGCTGGCCGGGTTGGAGGTCGGTGGACTCGACGCCGTCCGGGACGGCCTGGTGGAGTCATGGCTGGGTGTCGTCGAGCACGCCGTCGGTCGTCGGGTGGTGGCGGGGGACGGTCCGTCCGCCGTCGGGGAGTTGACCGAGTTGGCCACCAGCCACCCCTTCCGCGAGGGCCTCTGGGCGCTCCTGATGGTGGCGCTCTACCAGGCCGGTCGCCAGGCCGATGCGCTCGCGGCGTTCGGCCGTTGCCGCAACGGCCTGATCGAGGTGCTCGGCGTCGAACCGGGACCAAGACTCCGGGAGCTTGAGTCCGCCATCCTGGCCCAGGATGACGCTGCGGTGGCGGCCGCCGCAGTTGCGGTTGCACCCGCCGACACCACCCACGCGGTTGACGTCGGGTCGTTCGGATCAACGGACGGACCGGTGGATCACAACGTGGCCGACCCGCCGGCCCGCAGTGCCGTCCGTGCAGTCGGGGCCGTCCGTGCCGCGGCGGGTGCACCGCCGACCGGCACGGTCACGTTCGGGTTCTGCGATGTGGTGGACGGGGCGACGTTGTGGGCTGCGGACGATGCCGAGACCGCGGCGGTGGCCGCCCGGCTCGACGCGCTGATTCGAGACGCCGCCGAGGACCATCGCGGGTTTGTGTTCTCCGTGGCAGGCGACTCGGTCGGGGTGGCGTTCCATCGGGCCACCGACGGCCTCGGTTGGGCCGAGGCCGTTCAACAGGCGATGGCGGACCTTCCCGCCGGCGGTCCGGCCGGGGATGTCACGGTCAGGATCGGGCTCCACACCGGCGAGACCGAGAGCCGGGAAGGTGGCTACCTCGGGCCGGCGGTCAGCCTTGCGTCACGGTTGGCGTCGATCGGCCACGGCGGGCAGGTCCTGATCTCCGGCCCGACCGCCGAGCTGCTCCCCGAGGTCACGCTGACCGACCTCGGCCGGTTCCGGGTCGAGGGAACGGTCGCCGACCAGCGCATCGTGCAGCTGGGGGATCACCGCTTTCCGCCGCTGCAAAGCGAAGGCAACCGCCGGGGGAACCTGAGCAGGCGGTCGAGCCGGCTGATCGGCAGGCAGGATCAACTGACGTCCGTCGTCGCCGCACTGGAGACCCACCCGCTGGTGACACTGGTCGGGCCGGGCGGGATCGGCAAGACCTCGCTCGCGGTTGCGGTTGCGCAGCTGACCGAGCGTCGGTACGGGGCGGTGTGGGTGGTTGCGCTGGCCGGTATCGACTCCTCCGACGACGTGAGCCGGGCGGTGGCCGACACCCTCAACATCAACGACCTCGCGGACACGTCCGTTGAGGACGCGATCGTCAGTGCCCTCCGCAACCGACGGGTGCTCCTGGTGCTGGACAACTGCGAGCATGTCGTGGACGGCGCCGCGGACCTGGCCGATTTGATCACTGCGACGTGTGATGACGTCCGGCTGTTGGCAACGTCCCGGGAGGGGCTCGGGGTGCCGAACGAACGGCTGGTACCGGTGGCGCCGCTCGACCCGGCCAACGCCGCGGTTGAGCTGTTCACCGAGCGGGCGACGGCGGTGAACCCCGAGTTCGAAGTGGATGCCTACCGCCGCCAGGTCGAGGAGATCTGCGCCAGGCTCGACGGTGTCCCGCTGGCCATCGAGCTGGCCGCGGCCAGGACCACCACCCTGACGCCCGACGACCTGGTCGACCGGTTGGACGACCGGTTTCGGCTTCTGGCCGGTGGTCGCCGGGCCACGATGGAACGGCACCGGACGCTGTGGGCCACCATCCAGTGGTCCTACGATCTGCTCGGGCCGGCCGAGCGGGAGCTGTTCCAACAGCTGTCGGTGTTCACCGGACCGTTCGACCTGGATGCGGTGAACGCCGTCGCGCTGATCGAGGAGGACCCGGACCGTTCGGGTGCCGGTCCCGCCGGGCCGGATTCCCTGACGACGGACGACCTGCTGGCCGCGCTGATCGACCAGTCGATGGTGGTGGCGGAGCCGGGCACGTTCGGCCGCCGGTTTCGGATGCTGGAGGCCATGCGCGACTTCGGCGGCGAGCACCTCCAGGGCTCCGGCGACACGGATCGGGTTGCCGAGCGACACGCGGCGTGGTGCGCGGACCGGGTCGTGGCCATCCGGGACCTGCTGGCCGGACTCCAGGAATCCGAAGGGGTCGCCCGGCTGAACGAGCTGTGGCCGAACCTTCGGGCCGCGTTCGGCTGGGCGGTCACCACGGGAGACGGCCAACTGGCGAGGCGACTGTTGGAGCCGATAGCCACCGAGATCTACGTCAGGAATCGGAACGAGATCGGGCTCTGGGCGCTCCGACTGTTGGAGATCACCCCGGCCGAGGACCGGGAGCTGGTCGGGTTCTCGCTGGTGTGGTCCGCTCGCCGGTACATGCGGAACGAGGACCCGGCGGGCCTCGACGCACTCATCGCCGAGCACGGGCCCTGTGATGAGCCCATGCTGGCCTACGCCGACGCCTTTGTGCATCGCGATCTTGACGCCAGGGTGACCATTGCCCGCGACGTGGTCGACCAGCTGGTTGCGGCCGGGGACGACTACGGGGCGGACCTGTTCCGGATCGTTGGACTTGGGATGTCGCTCCTGCTGTCCGGTCGGTTCGACGAGGGCGAGGAGCTGCTCCGTCCGCTCGTCGACCGGCACCGGGTCGCCGGCCCACCGACCTGCCTGAATTGGGCGCTGATCTACCTTGGCCTCATCCTTGAGTTCCAAGGCCGTAACGAGGAGGCCCGGCAGCTCTATGACGAGTCCGCCGCGGTCGACCTGCCGCCGAAGACCCAGACTTGGAACCGGGCCCTTGACGCCAGGGCCGCGTTTCGGCGGGGCAGTCGGGCCGAGGCGTTCGAACTGCTCGGCCGCTCCGCCGACGAGCTGCTCGAGGCCGAGGACATCCATGGCGCCAGGCGGCTCTACATCGAGTACGTCGAGATGATGGTCCAGGCGGGCAACGTGGGGGAGGCCGCTGAGGTTGTCGGATTCCTGCGCAACGGTGGGCTACTGGACGAGCAGCCGCTGTCGCATCGGTTCGCCGAAGCGGTCGAGCTGGCCGAGGCGTACGACCGCTCGACCGGCGGCGAACCGGTCGGCCGCCTCCCGCCCGCCGCCGACGATCGGGCGGTTCTGGCCCACATCAGCACCGTCACCCGCCGGCTCGTCGACGACGCACCCGCGACCGGTTGACGGCCACGGCGACCAATTCGCACCGTTACATTTGGGCCATGAGCGTTGCCATCGAGGTCACGAACCTCCACAAGTCCTACGGGGATTATCAGGCGGTCAACGGCGTCGACCTCCACGTCGAGGAGGGGGAGATTCTGGCCTTCCTCGGCCCGAACGGTGCGGGCAAGACCACAACCATTGAGATCCTGGAGGGGTACCGGCAGCGCGACTCCGGCCAGGTTTCCGTACTCGGCGAGGACCCGCAGCGGGCGCCGCTCGCCTGGCGGGAACGAATCGGGATCGTGTTGCAGGAGTCCGAGCCGGTCCCGGAACTGACGGCCCGGGAGACCATCACCATGCACAGCACCTACTACCGGTCGCCACGGGACCCGGCGGCGGTGTTGGACATCGTCGGCCTGACCGACAGCGCGGACCAGCGCACCAGGAAGCTGTCCGGCGGACAGAAGCGCCGGCTCGATCTTGCGCTCGCCCTGGTCGGCAATCCGGAGCTGGTCTTCCTCGACGAGCCGACAACCGGCTTCGACCCGTCCGCCCGCCGGGAGTCCTGGTCGATGATCGAGGCGCTCCGGCAGCTCGGGAGCACCGTGTTGCTGACCACCCACTACATGGACGAGGCGGAGCAGTTGGCGGACCGGATCGTGGTGATCGCCGCTGGGAAGATCGTCGCCGAAGGCACAGCGGACCAGCTGGCGGAGCAGGTCGGGGCCACGACCCAGATCAGCTGGCGCCCGGCCCCTGGCTCGCCAGAACCGCCGGAACGCCTCGGTGCGTTGCCGGGGTCCCGGGTCCCCGGTGCCGTGGCGGACGATCGGATCATCGCCACTGAGAACGTTGTCCCGGCGCTCCACGCGCTCACCTCGTGGGCGATCGCCGAGGGAGTCGAGCTGGTCGACCTGAACGTCGCACGGCCGACGCTCGAGGACATCTACCTCGTCCTGACCGGCGGTGACGCATGAGCGCACTCGGTCGACTGCGGACCCAGCTCGGATTTGACCTCCTGGTGTTCCGACGGAACCCCGCGGCCACGTTCTTCACCGTTGTCCTCCCGCTGATCTTCCTGGTGATCTTCACCTCGATCTTCGGGAACGAGACGCTCTCCAACGGTGCCAAAGTTGCCACACTGTACGTGCCGGGAATCCTGGCGCTGGCGATCATCTCGGCCACCGCCGTCAACCTGGCGATCGCCATGACCACCCGGCGGGAACGGGGCCTGCTGAAGCGGCTCCGGGGCTCGCCGATCCCGCCGTGGGTCTTCATCGCCGCGCAGGCCATGGCGGGGTTTGTCATCTCGGTCGTGATGACCGTGGTCATCATCGTTGTCGGCCGGGTCCTCTTCGGGGTGTCCCTCCAGGCGACGGGTATACCGTCGCTGCTGATCACGCTCGCCATCGGTGCCGCATCGTTCTCCATGATCGGTCTGGCCATGACCGCGATCATCCCGTCCGAGGACGCGGCCCCTGCCGTGACCAACGCGATCTTCCTTCCCCTGTACTTCATCAGCGACATCTTCATCGCCGGGGACAACACACCGGAGTGGGTGGAGTCGATCGGCAACCTCTTCCCGGTCCGCCACCTCAGTCACGCGCTCCAGGAGAGTTTCGATCCGTTTTTTGAGGGTACGCCGATGCCGTGGAACCATTGGTTGGTCATCGCAGCCTGGGGGGCCGTCGGTGCCGTGGTGACGCTGACCCGGTTCCGCTGGACCCCCCGGAGGTAACCGACCGATACATCTCCCGATACATCGACCCATACACGGCGATACATCCACCGACACACGGACCGATGCATCGGCCAATGGAAGGAGCACGTCATGGCCGAATCTAGAACGAGCCTCGCCGGGGAACCGGCCGCCGATCAGGCCGCGGCAACCGAGCGGTTCCGGTCAGACGTGGCGTCGTTTCTGGCCGACTCACAGGCTGCAGGGGTGGCGTGTCCGGCGTTCGGGGCGATCCTGCCGCCGCGCATGCATTCCGAGGCCGTGCGTTGGCAGCGGCACCTCTCCGAAACCGGGTACGCGGGTATTCACTGGCCGACCGAGTACGGCGGCCGCGGGCTGTCCCGGGCCCACAGCGCAGTCTGGTACGAGGAGTGCGCCAAGGCCCGTGTCGCCCCGTACCTCAACCTCCAGGGCATCGTGTTGGCCGGCGAGGCGATCATGCGGTCGGGAACCGAAGAACATAAGCAGCGGTTCCTGCCAAGCACGCTGAACGCCGACGTCCTGTGGTGCCAGCTGTTCAGCGAGCCGGGCGCCGGTTCCGACCTTGCCGGCCTCGGAACCAGCGCCGTCCGGGACGGTGACCACTACCTGCTCAACGGCCAGAAGGTGTGGTGCTCGAATGGCCAGCTGGCCCAGTACGGCATTCTCCTGGCCAGGACGGACGCGGAGCAGCCGAAGCACAACGGGATCTCGTTCTTCCTGTTGGACATGTCCCTGCCGGGGATCGATGTCCGCCCGCTCAAGCAGATGACCGGCGACCAGGAGTTCTGCGAGGTCTTCTTCACCGACGTCTCCGTTCCGGCTGACGCGCTGCTGGGACCGGAGCACGGCGGTTGGCGGGTGGCGATGGAGGTCCTCGGTGACGAGCGGGGTGCGTTCGGCGAAGCGGGGGTCATCAGCCTGCAGCAGCGGCTGGACGCCGTCGCCGAGCTGGTGGCGGGCGCCGACGAGGTGGCCGCCGATGAACTCGCATCGCTGCTTGCCCGAGGGAATGCGCTTCGGGCACTGCTCCAGCGGACGTCGTCCGAGGTGGCGATGGCCCCGGCAGCCAAGCTCCTGCGGACCGAGGTGGACGTGGCGACCAACGCATTGTCGGCGTCTCTGCGGGGACCATCGGCGATGCTGTGGGACGACGACACCGAGACGTTCCTGTACGCCCCCGGCATGCGGATCGCCGGTGGTACCAGCGAGATCCAGCGCAACATCGTCGGCGAACGGCTGCTCGGGCTACCTCGGGAACCCTCGCCGGAAGCGGGCTGATCAGGGGTTTTTCCCTCCCCGGAGATTTCTTCAAATTCTTTTCCGCGTCTGGGAACTTTTACCCCCACCGCTGCGACTAAATCGGTACAAGTACACAAGTTCTGGTGCCCGGAAGTGAGCGTTCACCACCGTCAGCGTCGATTCGGATAATCTCGGCGGAACCCTGATCGACCGACGGATCTGTACCCGCGGAGCAATCACTTTCGGGCACCTCGTGTCCTTCCCCCCGGGGACACGGCTTTCTTCGTTAGATCCGGGTAACCGCCGCAACTACCCGGAGGCCCTGGCCCTTGTCATCAGAACTGAAGTGGCGCGCGTCGCGGGCGCTGCCGGGCGATGAGCCGGTCACCCATGCGTGGCCCGGCTTGACCGGCCCTCATCCAACGATCCTCTCGTTTGTCAGTCTGGTGCTGATCGCGTCGATCTTCGCCCACCTTGTGCTTCCCCTGCCCGGCTGGTGGCCGTACGGGGCCGGTGCGCTGGCCATTGCCGGCAACCTGCTCATCGCCGTCTATCAGGCGGGGAGCGTCCGAATCGTTGCGGTGACCGGGACCGGCATCCACGTCATTCGCAAGGGCCGCTGGTCCCGGAACCTGACCCACATCGTCGGCACGATGCCCCGGATGCCCCTGGGCCCCCTGATCGGGCGCTGGTGCCTGCTGTCGGCCGCCAACAGCGAACTCTGGGTCCACCATCGGTACCACGAGCTGGTCGAGGCCTTCGACGACGAGTACCGCGGCCGCTTCGACACCCAGGCGGTCGGTCTCCAGTAGATCGGCCGGGCTCAGCGGGGCGGGTTCAGCGGGGCGGGTCGAATCAGGATCCGCCGCGGCGCGTTCCCGACGTCGGATCAGCCGATCGGGCGGAGCCACCAGACCAGGCGATGGGTCCCGGGGCCGACCACCTCGGTGGTGTCCGGTCCGCAGGCCGCGGTGCCGAGGCCCCGGATCGCCGCGTCGATGTGCACCTCGATCGTGTCGTCCTCGTCCAGCTCGGCCAGGGTTGTCGCCTCGGTCAGCGTCCGATCACCGTGGTTCCGGGCTGAAAAGATGAGCGTCGGCTCACCACCGATCCGGAACCCTCGACCGGCGCCGTCGGTCAGCTCGAACCACCGGCAATCGACGTGAGCACCGTGCTCCTGGGGGACAACAAAGGGGTGATACTGCTCGGCGACCGTTGACGTCCAGCGACCGATCGTGGCCCCGGCGTGACGATCCGGGTAGGTCTCGTCCGGTCCCGGCCCGAACCAGCGGAGGTGTTGCAGCTCCTTCGGCACCGCAACCGTCACCCCGATCCGGGGTACGTCGGTCAGCTTGTGGGGGACCGTAAACGTCTCCTCGAACCGGTACGAGCCGTCGGCTTGGGCGACCTGGACCGAGCGGTGGTCCACCGGTCCGAGCGATCGGGCGACGCTCCTGGTCCGGCTCCCGTCCCGATCCCCGGTCCACTCGCCGATGACCTCGTCTCCGACGGTCAGTCGGTCGAGGCCCCACTCCAGCCACGTCGGTCGGATCCCGGTCACCGGTGCGGTCCATCCCTGGGCTACACCGTCGTTGTCGGTGGGGGCCCGCCAGAGCGTCGGGCCGACGGTGGTCACGATGTGGGAGACAAGCGGATTGTCCTGCCCCGGTGTGGTGCCGTCGGCCTCGTTGTCAGCGGCCTCGGACTTGGCGGTCTCGATGGCAGTCATGTGACCGTCGGGTCCTGTGGCCAGCACGGTCTGCTCCCGACTGAGAACCTGCCCGGCGTCGGCCCACGGCTGATCGGTGGCCAGCACCACCGTCATGGTCACGGTGGTTGCGTCCACCGGCTCGCCGAGCCCAGCGGGGTCGAGCTCGGTCGGGAGCCCGACCGTCACCTGCTGCCCCGGCGGGACCGACGGGTGCTCGAGGGTGCCGGCGGCGGTCACCGCACCGTCGGTCTCCAGCGTCCAGCTGATCGAGACAAGGCCCGGCGCGACGATCTGCTGCTGATAGCGGTTTTTGATGGTGACGCCGCCGCCGTCGACGGTCACCACAACCGGTCTGGCCAGCCAGGCCAGCTCCCGCAGCCCCGGATGGGGAAGACCGTCCGGGTCGACCAGACCGTTGATGCAGAAGTTGGCGTCGTTCGGTTCGTCGCCGTAGTGGCCGCCGTAGGCGAACCACTCCCGGCCGTCCTCGGTCCGCTCCCGCAGGCCCTGGTCCCGCCAGTCCCAGACGAACCCTCCGCTGAGGGCCGGCAGGTCCCGAAACGCCGCCCAGTAGTCGGCAAGACCGCCGTTCGAATTCCCCATCGCGTGGCTGTACTCGCAGAGGATGAGCGGACGGTCGTCCTCCCCGGTGCGTTCCGCCCACTCCGCCCAGGAACGGATTTGGGAGACCGTGGCATACATCGGGCAGACCAGATCGGTGACCTGCCGCTCCAACGACGTCGGTGGGCGCTCCCGCCCCTCGGCCGGTGCGTCGTGGGCCCAGGAGTGGTGCAGGCCGCCCTGGTAGTGAACGAACCGGGACGGATCGACCCGCCGAACCCAGGCCGCGGCCGCGTCGTGGCCCGCTCCGTAGCCGGACTCGTTCCCAAGCGACCAGCCGATGACACACGGATGGGA
Source organism: Actinomycetota bacterium (assembly GCA_039029335.1). Lineage (GTDB taxonomy): Bacteria > Actinomycetota > Acidimicrobiia > Acidimicrobiales > SZUA-35 > JAHELU01. Next base: position 21,709 of record JBCCGJ010000007.1, read on the forward strand.
CCGGTCCCGCAGCACCATCCGGGAGACCCGGGCCACCATGGCCAGGTCGAACAGTCCACCGACGGCCAGCGAGTCGTGTTTTGCGTGGCTTTCGATGTTGGCCTCGTCGATGATGTACAGCCCGAGTTCGTCGCACAGGTCGAGGAGGATCGGGTCGTTCGGGTAGTGGGCGGTGCGCACGGCGTTGATGTTGTGCTGTTTCATCAGCACCAGCTCGGCCCGGATCTCCGCTTCGGTCAGCGTCTTGCCGGTGTCCGGGTGGTGGTCGTGCCGGTTGACCCCGGCGATCATGATCTCCGCTCCGTTGACCAGCAGCCGTCGATCGGCGACAACGATCCGGCGGAACCCGACCCGTCTGGTCACGGTTTCCGCGACCCGGCCGTCGGGGTCGATCAGCGACAGCTCCAGCGGGTACAGCGTTGGCGTCTCCGCGGACCACGGCGCCACCGCCAGGTCATCAAGCCGGATTGATGCCTCCTGTCCGACGTAGGCGTAGGCGGCGACATGGGCGCCGCCACCGGCGGCCTTTGGTGTCCTCGGCACCTCAGCCGATGCTGCGGTGTCTGCGGGTGCACCGTCGAGCGTCAGGGCGGCGGTCACGGTCCAGCCGGGGCCGAGCCGCTCAACCGAGCCGACCTCGGCCGTCACGTCGAGTGAGCCCAGACCGGTGGCCGGATCGAAATCGCCGACGGTTATCAGGTCGTCGACCCACACCGGGCCGGTGCCGATCAGCTGGACGGACCGATGGAGCCCGCCGTGGTACCAGTGGTCCTGATCCTCGATCCAGGTCGCGTCGCACCATCGGGTCACGGCGACGGCCAGCTGGTTCTCCCCGTCTACCAGGTGCGGGGTCAGGTCGAAGGACGACGACAGCCTGCTGTCCTTGCCCATGCCGACCAACTCGCCGTTGCACCAGACGACCAGCATCGATTCGGCACCCCCGAAACACACGGTGACCCGGGGCTCGTCCGGCCTGGAGAACGTGGTGCGGTAGAGCCCGGTCGGGTTCTCGGCCGGCACGGCCGGTGGCACCTCGTCCCACGGCATCACGACGTTGGTGTAGTGGGGGAGGTCACCCGAGCCCTGCCTGGTCCATACGCCGGGCACGTCGATCGGTCGCCAGCCCTCGGGGCGGTCCCACCACCCGTCCTCCGCATCGGCCGGTGACGGCACAAGCGTGAAGTCCCACGTGCCGTCCAGGCCGACCACCGTCCTGCCCGAGGTCGCGGTTGTCGGCGAGGTCATCGGCAGCCGATTCAGCTCGGTCAGGGACGGGGTGAAGAGCGTCTTGAACAGATCCACGGTCCGAGGGTAGAGGACCGCCTGCCGTTGTCGGCCACGTGGCTGCAGGATGAATGCTGGGGGAGCGTGCCGTCACATCTTGGTGTTTCCTCCTGCTGGTTCACGGTGATCCGCTACTGTTCGGGTGTCCGCCCCCCGGGCGGTCACAGCCGACGATCCGCCGGCCTTTCCCACCGCTACCGGAGGTTTCATACATGCCCGCCACCGCTTCCCCCGGACGATCCCGATCACTCTCGGTTCTGTCCGCACTGCTGTTGCTGGTCGCCCTTGTCGCCGTGTCCGCACCGGCCGCCTCCGCCGATGCGCTCCCGCCGGTCATCTCGGAGATCATGTACGACCCGGCGTCCGACGATGACAATTGGGAGTGGGTCGAGGTCCACAACCCCGGGACGGTGGACATCGATCTGACCGGTTGGGTTCTCGACGACAACAACAGTGTGGCGCACAGCGCAGCGAACATTGCGGCGGGGACGATCGTGGCCGGGGGCAGCGCGGTCCTGTTCGACGTCGACGACGTGTCCGCGGCGAACTTCGCCGCCGCCTGGGGAACCGGCATCAACCTGGTGCCGGTCACCAACTGGAACGCCGGTGGCCTGAACAACGGCGGAGACACCGTCGGGTTGTGGAGCAGCTTTGCCGACTACGACGGGGACAACACGACCCAGGCTAACGCCGTGGTGTCGGTGACCTACCCCGACGCGGCGAGCGGCGGTCCGTCGGTTCACCTCACCGACCTGACGGATCAGTCCAGCTTCATCGCCTCCGTCGACGGGGCGGCGACCCCGGTCGGTGCCACCTATCTGTCGGCCGCCGCCGGGGGCAACGTTGGTGGCGAGGCCGGTTCACCCGGCGGCACCTTCGTCGGTCCGGAGTTGTTCTTCACCCAGTATGTGGAGGGGTCGGGGAACAACAAGGCGATTGAGATCGGGAACCTTGGTTCGGCTGCGGTGAGTCTCGACGGGTATGCGATCGAGGTGTATTTCAATGGTCAGACCACCGCCGGTCAGACGGTTGATCTGACCGGTGAGACGGTCGCCGGTGAGGACGTGTTTGTGGTCTACAACACCAGTGCGGATGGCGCGATTTCTGCGGTTGGTGATCTTGCGTCCGGGCAGATCACGTGGAACGGGAATGATGCGATTGTTTTGCGGAACCCGGGTGGTGCCGTTGCTGATTCGCTCGGTCAGGTCGGAAACGATCCCGGTTCGGAGTGGTCCGGCGGTGGGATCGGCACCCAGAACGAGACGCTGTGCCGGAACGACGATGTGACCTCCGGCGACACGGATCCGAACGACGTGTTTGATCCGTCGCTTGAGTGGACGGGGTTGGTCCAGGACGATTTCACGGGTCTTGGTTCGCTCGGTCCTTGCGTAGCAGCTCCGGTCTCCCAGCTGTTGTTGACCCAGTACGTCGAGGGCTCCAGCAACAACAAGGCGATCGAGATCGGGAACCTCGGTGAGGGAGCGGCCGGCCTGGACGGCTACTCACTCGAGGTGTACTTCAACGGCAACACCAGCCCAGGTCAGACCCTGGACCTCACCGGTCAGTCGATCGCGGGTGAGGACGTGTTTGTGATCTACAACAGCAACGCCGACAGTGCGATCGTGGCGGTCGGTGATCTGGCGTCCGGTGCAGCCACCTGGAACGGGAATGATGCGATTGTTTTGCGGAACCCGGGTGGTGATGTTGTTGATTCGCTCGGTCAGGTCGGAAACGATCCCGGTTCGGAGTGGTCCGGTGGGGGCGTCGGCACGCAGAACGAGACGTTGTGTCGGAACGAGGCCGTGACGACCGGCGATACCGACCCCAGTGATGTGTTCAACCCGGGCCTTGAATGGACGGGCTTGGTCCAGGATGACTTCACCGGTCTCGGCTCGCTCGGGCCGTGCGAGGATCCACCACCGGAGCTGTTCTTCACCCAGTACGTCGAGGGGTCCAGCAACAACAAGGCGATCGAGATCGCCAACCTCGGCCCCTCCGCGGTCAGCCTGGACGGGTACACCCTCGAGCTGTACTCCAACGGGGCGCCCACAGCCACTTCGACCGCCGATCTCACCGGTGAGACGGTCGCCGGCAACGACGTGTTTGTGATCTACAACCCCAGCGCCGGCGGCGCCATCATGGCGGTTGGTGACCTGTCCTCCGGAACCGCGAACTGGAATGGTGATGACGCGGTCGTGTTGCGGAACCCCGGTGGTGACGTGGCCGACTCGATCGGCCAGGTCGGGTTTGACCCCGGCTCCCAGTGGATAGTCGACGGTGTCGGCACCCAGAACGCCACGCTCTGTCGCAATGCCGACGTGACCTCCGGCGACACCGATCCCAGTGATGTCTTCGACCCGTCCGTGGAGTGGACCGCATTGGACACGGACGACCTCACCGGCCTCGGTGAACTGGGTCCCTGCGAGGACGATCCGCCACCGCCGGCCGATGACGTGTTCATCCACGAGGTTCAGGGCTCCGGGGCCGTCACCCCGCTGTCCGGCCAGAACGTGCGGGTCCAGGCCATCGTGACCTCGACCCTGGAGGATGACGACGTGCTCGACGGGTTCTACCTCCAGGAGGAGGACGCCGACGCCGATGCCGACCCCGCAACGTCGGAAGGTGTCTTTGTGTTCTGCCGGGGGAACTGCCCCGCCGGTCTGGCGGTCGGTGATCAGGTCACCGTGACCGGCATCGCCACCGAGTTCAACGATTCCACCCAGATCGACATGACCAGCGGGACCGCGACCATCGACTCCTCCGGCAACACCCTGCCGTCGGCGTCCTCGGTGAACCTGCCGGCACCGGCCGGGACAAACCTGCCGGCGACGTTCGAGTCGGTGGAGGGCATGCTGGTCACCTTCCCCGACAAGTTGGTCGTCAGCGAGTACTTCCAGCTGGCCCGATTCGGTGAGGTCGTGCTCACGGTCGACGACCGACCGTCCCAGTTCACCGACGGCAACGCGCCGAGCGTCACGGGATATCAGGCGTTCCTCGACGACCTGGCCACCAAACAGATCGTCCTGGATGACAACACCACAAATCAGAACCCCTCGATCTTCGGTCCGTTTGACAACGAGCCGTACGCCTACCCGACGCCCGGCCTCAGCCTGACCAACCGGTTCCGGGGCGGCGATTCCGTCACGGGCCTGACCGGTGTGTTCGAGTTCTCGTTCGACCAGTGGCGGGTCCGTCCGGTAGACACGCTGAGCTACACGTTCACCTCCGAGAACCCCGCCCCGGTCGCCCCGGCGGCGGTGGGCGGCAGTCTGAAGGTGGCCAGCTTCAACGTGCTGAACTACTTCACCACGCTGGACACCGGCTCGCCGGCGTGTGGGCCGTCCGCCGCCTTGGACTGCCGCGGCGCGAACTCGGCGGCCGAGCTGGCCCGGCAGCGGGACAAGATCGTTGCCGCCCTGGCCGCCATCGACGCCGACATCGTCGGCCTGGTCGAGATCGAGAACGACGCGGGAGCCTCGGTCGCAGATCTGGTGGCGGCGCTGAACGCCGCAGTCGGGGCCGGGACCTACGACTCCGTCGACACCGGGTTCATCGGCACCGATGCGATCAAGGTGGCGTTCATCTACAAACCCGCCACGGTCGGCCTCGATGGGCCGTTTGCCGTCCTGGACTCCACGGTGGATCCGACGTTCATCGACACCAAGAACCGGCCGGTCCTGATCCAGACCTTCAGCGAAACCGCAAGCGGCGCAACGCTGACGGTGGCCGTCAACCACCTGAAGTCGAAGGGTTCGGCCTGCGACGATGTTGGTGATCCGGGGCTGGGTGACGGGCAGGCCAACTGCAACCTGACCAGGACAACCGCGGCAACGGCGTTGGCCAACTACCTGGCCACCGACCCGACCGGCAGCGGTGACCCGGACTTCCTGATCATCGGCGATCTCAACGCCTATGCGATGGAGGATCCGATCACCGCCCTGGAGGGCGCCGGTTACACCGACCTCATCGAGACGTTCGAGTCCGGCGCCTACAGCTTCGTCTTCGACGGTCAGACCGGTTATCTCGACCACGCCTTGGCCAATGGCGACCTGCTTCCCCAGGTCACCGGGGTCACCACCTGGCACATCAACGCCGACGAGATCAACCTGTTCGACTACAACGACGACGTCCAGGACACCGGCGAGGCGTCGTTCCAGCGGGAGTCGAACGCGCTACCCATCTACGCGGCCGACCCGTTCCGCTCGTCGGACCACGATCCGCTGATCGTCGGCCTCGACCTGACCGTTCCCGGGCCGTCGTGCAACGGTCTCCCGGCCACCATCGTCGGCACCGACGGCAATGACAACATCCGGGGCACCAGCGGACCGGACGTGATCGTCGCTCTCGGTGGTAACGACCGGATCACCGGCCTCGGCGGCGACGACGTCATCTGCGCCGGTGACGGTGTTGACCGGGTCTTCGGCAACGCCGGCAACGACGTGATTTTCGGCGAGGGCGGTAACGACCGGCTCTACGGCGCAGGCGGCGAGGATGAGATCCACGGCGGCGATGGCAACGACATCGTGTCCGGCGGCACCCAGAACGACGTGCTGTACGGCGACGACGACAACGACCGCATCTACGGCAGTGCCGGAGACGACATGATGTTCGGCGGCCTCGGCAACGACATCATGGTCGGGTCGAGCGGAGACGACCAGCTGTTCGGTGGGGACAACGACGACACGCTCAACGGCGGTTCCGGGGAGGATCAGCTGTCCGGGGAGAACGGCGACGACCGGCTGCTGGGCGGTACCCAGAACGACGTGCTCGACGGCGGCCCGAACATCGACGTGCTCAACGGCAACGGCGGCATCGACGCCTGCCTGAACGGAGAGACGAACAACTCCTGCGAGATCTGATCCGGTCCGGTTCTGGCCGCTTCGTGCGGTCGGAACCGGATGTCAGGTGCCCGAGAGGGGCCCGAGCAACGAGAGTGTCTCAAGCGCCAGATCCTGGGGAACCGACATACAGCGGATGATGACCGAGTCGAACCCGACATCGGCCAGCTCCTGCAGGTCGGCGGCCACATCATCGGGACCGCCTATGAGCAGCGCCTCCCCACACATACCCCGGTAGCCCCGCTCGACCAGCTCCTGGCCCAGCTGCCTGGCCCGGTCACCGTCGGCCAGCACCAGAGCGTCCTTGCGGACAATGGCCCGGGTACCGCCTGCGTTGCGGTAGTGGGCAATCTTCTCCTTCGCCGCCTCGGCGGTGAGTGACGGCTCGGCATACCAGGCGTCGCCGATCCGGGCCGCCCGCTCAAGGGCCCGGTCGACACCGGCGCTGATCCACCACTCGACCGGTTCCGGAGGCAGCAGGCCGACGCGGGCATCGGTCATGTCGAACCGCTCCGCGGTAACGGTCTCCCCGGCCAGCAGCGCCTTGATCGCGTCGACCGCCTCCTCCAGAACAACACCCCTGGTCCCCAGATCCGCACCGAACGCGGCGAACTGGTCTGCGCCTCCGCCGATGCCGGTCTGGACGATGAATCGATCATTGTGGGTCGCCGCGAGGGTCCCGATGTGCTCGGCCATCAGCAACGGATGCCACAGCGGCACCAGGAACAGGCAGCCCGCCGGTCGGTCCGGCCACTCGGCCAGGAGCCGACCGAGCATCGGCGTGTTCTGGGCATACGGAACCGGCATGCTGTGGTGGTCACCGATGGTCAGCGATGAGAACCCCGCGGCGTACGCCGCCGCCGTGCGCTCGATCATCACGCGAGGGCCGTTCGTGCGGTGGGTTGAGCTAACGGAGACTCCGAGATCCATGCCGCAAGAGTAGGTGGCTTCGACGCGGAGCGTCTCGCTTGCGCTCTGGCCTGCGGCCAGACCGGTGAGAGAATACACGGTGCGACAGGTCCACGCTCGTAGCGGCATATGCTCGACTCATGGAACTCAGCGAGGCATTGTCGTGGGCCGCCCAGCGTTCGAACGCGGTCCTAATCACCATCCGCCGGGACGGACGGGCCCAGTCGTCCGACATCGCCTACACCGTCGACGACGGGGACTTTCTCATCTCCCTGACGGCGGACCGGGCAAAGACGAAGAACATGCAGCGCGACAACCGGGTCGTCCTCCACATCACCGAACCGTCCTCCTGGTCCTACCTGTCGTTCGACGGCACCGTTGTGCTGACCGAACCGGCAGCCGCCCCGGATGACGCAGTTGCCGATGCGCTCGTCGCCTACTACGAGCAGGTCGCGGGCAAACCCCACCCGGACTGGGACGAGTACCGGGCGGCCATGGTGGCCGAGGGTCGGCTCGTGGCCCGGGTCACCCCGGGCTCGGTCGTCGGTCAGACCCACTGATCCGACCAGCGCCGACGAGAGGAATCGGACATGGAACGACCGTTTGACCAGGTCGATGTGTTTGCCGAGGCTCCGCAAGCCGGCAACCCGCTTGCGGTCGTCGCCGACGGAACGGGGCTGACCGCAGAGGACATGCAGCGGTTCGCCACCTGGACGAACCTGTCGGAGACCACGTTTCTCCTGCCGCCGACCGACCCGGCCGCCGACTACCTGGTCCGCATCTTCACCCCGGCTCAGGAGTTGCCGTTCGCCGGTCACCCCACGCTCGGCACCTGCCGGGTGTGGCTGGATCGGGGCGGGCAACCGAGGACCGAGGGGACGATCGTGCAGCAGTGCGGTGTCGGGCTTGTCCCCATCGCCGTCGACGGTGACCGGCTGGCGTTCCGGGCCCCGCCCCTGATCAAGTCCGGCGACCCGACCGAGGCGGAGCTCGCGGAGGCGCTTCGGGCCACCGGCCTGTCACGTGAGGCCGTGGTGGACGCCGCCTGGATCGACAACGGCCCCGGCTGGATCGGCCTGCTGCTGGCGTCGGCAGAGGAGGTCCTGGCGATCGAGCCGTCCCTCAGCGATCAGAAGATCGGTGTTGTCGGCCTCTACCCACCGGGGTCCCCGGCGGCCATCGAGGTCCGGGCGTTCTTCAGCAAGGGCAGTGAGATGGCCGAGGATCCGGTCACCGGCAGCCTCAACGCTTCGGTCGCCCAGTGGCTGATCGGCTCCGGTCGGATCAGCCCGCCCTACCTGTCCAATCAGGGCAGACGGCTCGGTCATGACGGTCAGGTCCACATCACCGCCCGAAGCGGGGAGGACGGTGACGCCGAGATATGGGTCGGCGGTGAGGTGATGACGGTCATCAGCGGTTCCGTGTTCCTCTGATCGGGGCCGCTGCCGCCTTTGGCCGGGCCGTGCGGTTTCTGCCAAGCTGCTGCGGTGAAGATCGAAACGCTGCTCCCGCTTGGCAAGCTCGATCCGGGGCTCAAGGAACCGGACACGCCACTTCACATCGCCGACTTCGCCGACGGCGCACGAACCGCCGAGGCCATCGGTTTTGATGCCGTGCTGGTCGAGGAGACCAAGGACGACCCCTACCAGCTGCTGGCCCTCGGAGCGGCCGCAACCTCCACGCTCGGCCTCGGAACGTCCGTGGCGATGGCCTTCCCCCGGAGCCCGACGATCACCGCCATGTCGGCGTGGTCGCTGCAGAAGCTGTCGGCCGGACGGTTCGTTCTGGGCCTCGGTTCCCAGGTCAGGGGACATGTCCAACGCCGATTCGGCATGGATTGGCACGCCCCGGCGCCGTGGATGCGGGACTACATCGGGGCCGTCCGAGCGGTGTGGCAGGCGTGGCAGACCAGGGAACCGCTGCAGTACGAGTCCGAGCACTACAACCTGAGCCTGATGGTGCCGCTGTTCGATCCCGGGCCGATCGACCACCCGGAGATCCCCATCCACGTGGCGGCCATCGGCCCGAACATGTGCGGGGTCGCCGGAGAAGTGGCGGACGGGGTTCGACTGCATCCGATCTGCACCGAACGGTTCATCGATGAGTGTGTCAAGCCGTCTCTGCAGGTCGGGGCGGACCGGGCCGGGCGCGACGTCGCTGAGGTTGACGTCTGTATGAAACCGCTGATCGGGACGGCCCCGGACGAACAGACGCTGGAGCAGGTAACCAGGACGGTACGGGCCAGGGTCGGGTTCTACCTGTCAACGCCGTCCTACCGTCGGGTGTTCGAGCTGCACGACTGGGGGGACATCGCCCGAGAGGCGTCGGTCCTGTCCCGCAACCAGCAGTGGGACGACCTGGCGGCCATGGTCCCTGACGAGATACTCCACACCGTCGCCACCATCGGTACCCACGACGCGATCGTCGGCCTGCTCCGCGACCGCTACGGGGACCGAGTCGACCGGATCGAGTTCTCCATCCCGGTCGCCGACCAGGCGGATGCGGACACGATGCGGGGCCTGATCGACGCCATCAAGGCCGGCTGAGCGGCCTAGTCCGCGTCGCCGACCAGGGCCATCGCGGCGTACAGGCCGACGCCGTTGTACAGCGCCGTCTCGTTGACCCGCATGTAGTTGGAGTGGTTCGGTTCCGCCGTTTCCGGACTCACGTCGTCCGGGCAGACCCCCAGCATGGCCATGGCCCCCGGCACCTCGTTGAGCACGTAGCTGAAGTCCTCGGCGGCGAACGCCGCCCGCGGTGACTCGATGTAACCCTCACCACCGAGGAGAGCGGTGGCCACCTCGCCGGTCAGCTGGGCCTGCTCGTCGTTGTTGATGGTCACCGGGTAGCCGGCCACGATCTCGGCGTTGCAGCTGCAGCCGTGGGAGGCGGCGGTGCCGTTGGCCACCCGTTTGACCGCCTCGTGGACCTGGCTCCGCACGTCTTCGTCGAAGGTTCGGATCGTGCCCTCCAGGAAGGCCGAAGCCGGAATGATGTTCGTCGTGGTACCGGCCTCGATGTGGCCGACGGTCAGCACTGCGGACTGGGACGGATCGAGGTCCCGGCTGATGATGTTGTGCAGCCCACCGACGATGGCCGCGGCGGGCGGAATGGGATCGACGCACTGATGCGGCGCCGAGGCGTGGCCGCCCCGGCCCTCAACCGTGATGTGAAACTCGTCCGCGCTGGCCAGCAGCGGGCCGCCCTTTGTGGAGATGAGGCCGTTTGGGAAGTTGGTCACCACATGAATGGCAAACGCCCGGTCGACCCCCTCCAGCACACCCTCCTCGATCATGTACCTCGCCCCGTGGTAGCCCTCTTCGCCCGGCTGGAACATGAAGCGGACCTTGCCGGTCAGCTCCTCCTTGTTCTCGCTGAGCAGCCGGGCCGCCGAGGCCAGCATCGCCACGTGGGTGTCGTGGCCGCAGGCGTGCATCGCGCCCTCGAACCTGGACTGGAAATCGCTCTCGTAGTCCTCGGTCAGCGGTAGGGCGTCCATGTCGCCCCGGAGCAGGACCGTCGGTCCGGGTTTGCCGCTGTCCAGGTCCGCCACCACCGAGGTGGTGGACTCACCGAGGGTGATGTCAAGGCCGAGACCGGTCAGGGACTCGACGATCTTTGCCTGGGTCAGCGGCAATTGCAGCCCGATCTCCGGCTCGGCGTGGATCGATCGCCGTAGTTCGACTGTCTCGTCGTGCAGGCCCTTCGCCGCTTCGAGGAGGTCCGGGCCGATGGGAGCGAGGTTGGTCATACACCGAGTCTGGCCCAGCTGAGCCCCGTCGGAAAGTCGGCCGTCAGTCGATCGATTTGCGGAAGTAGATCCGTCGGTAACCGTTTCCGACTGCTCGGTGGGTCTCCTCCCAGCCCCGCCGCTCGTAGAACCGCACGTTCTCGGTCATGACCTCGTTTGTGTAGAGCCGCAGCTCCGAATGTCCGATCGTGCGGCACTCGTCGTCGGCCAGGGCCAGCAGTGCCGCACCGACCCCGTTGCCCTGGACATCCGGGCTGACGGCGATGTTGTCAATGTAGAGGTGCTTGTCGCGGGGCCACAGCACGATGGCCCCGGCCAGGACCCCGTCGACCTCCGCCACGCGGACCACCCCGTCGGCGATGAGCCGTTCGTAGTCGTCCAGCATGGGGGCCGGCCGCCGATCCATCCGTTCCAGGTACGCCGAATAGGCGGCAACCACGCAGGCCAGAACCGCGTCGGCATCCTCTGCGGCGGCGGTCCGAAGCCGGACGGCGGCCCCTGAGTATGTCGATGCGGCCATCCTCAGCGGCCTCCGCCGACATCAAGCAGAGCACCGGTGACATAGGACGACTCGTCGGAGAGGAGCCAGGCGATGGTGGCCGCCACCTCGTCAACCGTGCCTCCTCGACCCATGGGTATCCGGTCCGCCAGGAGTTCGACCCGATCGGGAACGCCGGCGCTGGCGTGGATCTCGGTGTCGATCAGGCCGGGGCGGATCGCGTTGACCCGGATCCCTTCCCGCGCGACCTCGGTGGCCAGGCCGACGGTCATCGTGTCCACCGCTCCCTTCGAGGCGGCGTAGTCGATGAACTCGTTCGGGCTGCCGAACGACGCGGCCCGAGATGACACGTTGACGATGTTGCCGCCTGCGCCGCCATTGGCCGTGGACATGCGTCTGACCGCCTCCCGCGCGCACAGCATGGCTCCGGTGACGTTGACCGCCATCATTCTGCTGATGCGCTCGGCGTCGTAGGTGTCCAGTCTGCCGACCTGGCCGGCGATGCCGGCGTTGTTGACCAGTCCGCGCAGGGACCCCAACGAGTCGGCGAGGGCAAAGAGCTCGAGCACGTCGCCTTCCTCCGAAACGTCAGCCTTGGCCACTTCGACGGTGGCACCGGCGGCCCGCACCTGGTCAGCGACCTTCTCCGCGGAGACCCGGTCGCTGGCGTAGCTGAGCACCTGGGCGACGTCCGGACGGTCCGCGGCCAGGCGGCGGGCGGTTGCGGCGCCGATACCCCGGCTCCCGCCGGTGATCACGGTTACATCTGTCATGAGCGAGCACCGTAGCCGCCGCCACCGGGGGTGTGGATCTCGAACACGTCTCCCGGTTCCACATCGACCCGGTCGCTGCCGATCATCTCCACCACCGACCCGTCGGCCCGGACGACCCGGTTGATGCCGACCGACCCCGGCGACCCGCCCGCCATGCCGTACGGGGGCACCGATCGGTGCCCGGAGATGACGTTCAGCTCCATCGCCTCCCCGAAGCGGACCCGTCGGATCGTGCCGTCCCCGCCCCGGTGTTTTCCGTCGCCCCCCGACCCTCGGCGGATGGCAAAGGACTCGAGCAGAACCGGGTGGCGCCACTCCAGGACCTCCGGGTCGGTCAAACGGGAGTTGGTCATGTGGGTGTGCACCGCATCGCAGCCATCCGCACTGGGGGTGGCTCCGGCACCGCCGCAGATCGTCTCGTAGTACTGGTGGGTGTCGTTACCCCAGATCACGTTGTTCATCGTTCCCTGCGGCGCGGCCATGACCTCCAGCGCCCCGAAGAGAGTGTCGACGATGACCTGACTGGTCTCGACGTTCCCCGCGATCACCGCCGCCGGGTACGACGGGTTGATCATCGAGTCCGGAGGCAGGATGAGCTCCAGCGGCTTCATGCAGCCGGCGTTGAGCGGGATGTTGTCCCGGACCATGCAGCGGAAGACGTACAGGACCGCGGCGAACGCCACCGCAGGTGGTGCGTTGAAGTTGCCGGGATGGGTGTCGCTTGTCCCGGTGAAGTCGATGACCGCCGAGCGGTCCTCGTGGTTCACGGTGATGGCGACGGACACCTGGGATCCATCGTCGGTCCGGTAGGTGAAGCTCGAATCGGACAGGGCGCCGATCACCCGCCTGACCGACTCTTCGGCATTGTCCTTGACATGCTCCATGTAGCGGTGGACCACACGCAGGCCGTAGTGGTCGATGACCCGGCGCAGTTCGGCGGCCCCCTTCTCGCAGGCCGCGACCTGGGCCTTCAGGTCGGCGATGTTCTGATCCGGGTTCCTGGCCGGGTACCGGCCACCGGTCAACGCGGCGCGGATCCGGTTTTCCTGGAAGCGGTCGTCCTCGACAAGAAGGATGTTGTCCAGGAGCACCCCCTCCTGTTCGATCGTGGTGGAGTCACACGGGGCGGAACCGGGCACCGAACCACCGATGTCGGCGTGGTGACCGCGGGACGCAACGTAGAAGATCGGCGCCTCGCCCGGGTCGAGGTCGCCGACCGGCGTGGTTCTGTCGTCGAACACCGGCCGGATCACCGTGATGTCCGGCAGATGGGTGCCGCCCCGATACGGGGCGTTCATCACGATCACGTCACCCCGCTTCAGGTCCGGGTTGCGGGCGATGGTCGACTTCACCGATTCGCTCATCGAGCCGAGGTGGACCGGCATGTGAGGGGCGTTCGCCACCAGATCGCCGTCCGGTCCGAACACCGCGCAGGAGAAGTCAAGTCGCTCCTTGATGTTGACGGACACCGAGGTGTTCTCCAGCACGACCCCCATCTGCTCGGCGATGTTCATGAACAGGTTGTTGAAAATTTCAAGCCGCACCGGATCGACCTCGGTCGATTCCGTGTCCCGGGCGTTGGTGGCGCCGGGCCGGTCCGGTGCGGCAACCCGCTCCAGGATCAGGTCCCCGTTGGCCGAGGCCGTTGCGGTCCAACCCGGTTCGACGACGGTGGTCGCCGTGTCCTCCACGATCACCGCCGGCCCCTCGACCGGTGTGCCGGGCACGAGGGATCGCCGGTCGTGGAATGGGGTGTGGTGTTCCGCCCCGGCCATCCACACCGGGTGCTGACCGAGCGTTCCTGTGGAGTCGATCGTGGTCGCGGTCATTCGCAGGTCGGTGTCGGCTCGGCCGACCACCTCGACCTGGGCGGCCTCGATGATCAGCGCCGTCTCGGGGGAGATGAAGCCGAACCGGGCCCGGTGGAGAGTCTCGAACTCCGCCTTGGCCTCGGCCAACGACAAACCGGCCACAAAGAACGAGGTATCGCTGCCCCGGTAGCGGAGCGACAGCCTGCGGTTCACCCCGATGGCCGCCTCGGAGACCCCCTGGCCGAGCACATCGCGTCTGCCGTCCGCCGCCAGGCTGTCCCAGAGCTGCTCCAGTTGGCCGTAGCTGTCGTTGTCGAGCGTGGCTTCAACGGTCTGCTCGAAGACCGTCCGGACGTCGGCGAGCCCGATTCCGACCGCAGACAGCACCCCGGCGTACGGATGGATGTGAATGCGTTCGACCCCCAGGTTCTCGGCCACCAGGCAGGCATGTTGTCCACCGGCACCGCCGAAGCAGACAAGCGTGTACTCCGAGACGTCGTATCCACGCTGGACCGAGATCTTCTTGATCGCGTTCGCCATGTTGTCGCAGGCGATGGCCAGGAATCCCTCCGCCAGCTGCTCGACGCTCTGTTCGGTGCCGGTGGCCTCGGCCACCTCGGCCGCCAGTTCGGCAAAGCGGGTCCGGGCGGCCTCGGCCGCCAGGGGTTCGTCGGCGGCCGGGCCGAAGATGCGAGGGAAGAACTCCGGGCGAAGTTTGCCGAGTACGACGTTGCAGTCCGTGACGGCCAGCGGCCCGTCGTTCCCGTAGGAGGTCGGCCCCGGGTTGGCGCCTGCGGAGTCCGGCCCGACCCGCATGCGGGCGCCGTCGAACGCCAGGATCGACCCGCCTCCGGCCGCGACGGTGTGGATGTGGATCATCGGGGCCCGGACACGGACGCCCGCCACCTCGGTCTCATAGGTCCGCTCCAGCTCACCTGCGAAGTGGGAGACGTCTGTCGACGTGCCGCCCATGTCGAACCCGATCAGCTTGTCGAACCCGGCCGCCTCTGCGGTCGACACCATACCGACGACCCCGCCGGCCGGTCCGGAGAGGAGGGAGTCCTTCCCCTTGAACCCGGCGGCCTGGGTGAGCCCGCCGTTCGACTGCATGAACAGCAAATTGGTGTCCCGCCCCCACCCCTCGCCGTCGCCGCCCGAATCACTGAGGTGATCGTTCAGCTGGTTGACGTAGCGGCGGAGGATGGGGGAGAGATAGGCATCGACGACGGTGGTGTCCCCCCGGGAAACCAATTTCATCAGTGGACTGACCTCATGTCCGACCGACACCTGGCCGAACCCGATGTCCCGGGCGATGCGGGCGACCTGCTCCTCGTGTTTCGTGTAGCGGTAGCCGTGCATGAACGAGATGGCCACCGAGTCGAACCCTGCGTCCGCCGCTTCGGTCAGCGCTGCGGTCACCCGATCGGTGTCCAGTGCGATCAGGGTCTCGCCGGTGGCGCTGACCCGTTCATCGACCTCGATGATCCGCTGGTACAGCATCTCGGGGAGCACAATGTCCATGGCGAACAGGTCCGGCCTGGCCTGGTAGCCGATGCGGAGCGAATCGGCGAAACCGGCGGTTGTGACCAGGACGGTCGGTTCCCCCTGCCGTTCCAGGAGGGCGTTTGTCGCCACGGTCGTACCCATCTTCACCGCCGCGATGTCCTCGACGGGTAGCGGTTGACCGTCTGGAACCTCCAACAGGTCCCGGATCGACTGGATGGCGGCATCGTCGTATTGCCGGGGATTCTCCGAGAGCAGTTTGTGGGTGACCGTCCGGCCGTCCGGAGTCTTGGCCACCACGTCGGTGAAGGTGCCGCCCCGGTCTATCCAGAACTCCCACCGACCGTTCCGGTCAATGCCCGCTCCACCGTCCGCGGTTTCGGCCTGTTGCTCGTCCATGGCCTCAGGCTAGGCGTCCCGCCCCGGTCCGACCGAGCCGACGTCAGTTGTTCGTTGCGACGATCGGGAAGCCTCGATAGGCGTCGGCGACGTCAACCCCGACGGCGGCGGTGAAGGCCAGGTCGCTGCACTCCCCGGACTTGTCCAGCACAACGGAGAGGACAAGAGCCCCGTCCTCCTCGGCGGCCTGCAGCGACGGCAGCCGGCCGCAGTGGGGGAGCGGCTCGTACAGGAGGACGACCTCGTAGCCGGAGAAGTCCCGGGTGATGGCGGTCTCTCCTTCGATGAGCTGATCGATGACCAACCGGTCCTCGGGGAAACCGTCGGGGATGAACGCTTCCGCCCGTTCGACGATCCCGTCCGGGTCGACGACCTCGATGGGCTGGCCGACGGACGCATCGTCCGGGTCATAGCCGGATCGGCCCTCTGCCACCTGTTCTTCGGTGACAAGGGTCGGCGGGGTTGTGGTTGGTGCCTCCGCCTCGGCGTCGACGGTGGTCACGGCGGGCCCGGCCACCGGATCCGAGTCCTCCCCGCTGTCCACCGGCGCATCGACGACCGCAGCCGCCCGGCCCTGGTCGTCGCCGTCACCGCCGCTGCACCCGACGGCGGCGACCGCACCGAGGAGCCCGCAGAGCAACACATGTCGCCAGTCCGCCATGAGGGAGAGAGTACCCAACTCCGGGAACGGCCGAACGTCGGCCGGGTGGGACCCGACCGACGTTCGGTGTGTTGCTGATTGGGGGGATGATCCGCTCGTTTGGCTTGCTCGTCAGTAGTCGCTGTCGTCGGAGTCGCCCTCGTCGGCTGCACCACCGTCAGCTGCGCTGCCGCCGGATTCACCGTCGGACGATGACACGGCCTGGGCGCCGATAAGGGAACCGTCTGGCGCGGCCAGGAACCAGACGTCTCCGGAACCCTGGCCGTTGATGTCGCCGGGGGCGGCGTCACCGGCGAAGAGGTACAGCGGCCACTGGCCGGCCTTCAGTTGGAAGCTGCCGTCGTTCCTCGTGACGACCGAGAACACCTCGGGGTCCAGACCGTCCGGCAGGTCGGCAGAATCGACGAGGAGCGGCGGCCAGGCGTCGGCGCAGGCCCCCTCACACGTCGGGGTGCCGTCGGCGTCGTCCAGGAAGCCGTACAGGCTCAGGCCGTCGCGGTCGACCAGGACATCGCCCGCCTCGGTGGTACCGACGGACACGATGGGGTCAGCCGCTGGTGCCGCCTCGGCGGCCGGTGCCGCCGCCTGGTCCGCACCGGCTTCGCCGTCGGTGATCAGGATGCCGTCAGTCCCGACGACAAACCAGACGTCGCCGGAGCCCTGGCCGTTCAGGTCAGCCGGGCCGGCGTCACCGGCGAAGTAGTACAGCGGCCACTTGCCGGCCACCAACTGCAGCTGACCGTCGTCCCGGGCCACGGCGTTGAAGATGCCGGAGTCCAACCCGGGAGCCACGTCCCAGTCCGGGCCGACGATGAGTGGCGGCCAGGCGTCGGCGCAGGTGCCGTAGCACGCGGAGGTCGCATCGACGTCGTTGGTGAATCCGTAGACGGTTCGACCGTCCTCGCCGACGAGGATGTCGCCGAGGTCGGACGGCGCGGCCGTGACCGCCGCGGGTGCGGGTGTTGCCGCGGCACCGCTGTCGGCGGCGTCGGCTGCTGCGCCGGTGCCCTCGGCTTCGTCGGCCGGTGCCGCCGCTTCGGTGGCCGGAGCGGCGATCGGAGCCGGGTCCGAGCCGCAGGCGGCAAGACCGATCGCGGCTGCCAGGAGCAGCGCGAGCGTGGCGGACCGCCGGTTCGCGATGCGGAACCGGTTCCGGCCTTGCCGGCCCTGCGATGGGGCCGCGGGTTCGGGTTTGGGGGTGGTGTGGAGGTTTGGTTCGGTGTACATGGTGCTTTCCTGTCTTGGGTACGGGCTGATGGGATTGGGGGTGATGACCGGCTGATGACCGGCTGATGACACCGTGGTCAGGCCTGGACCGTGACGGTCCCCACCATCGATGGGTGGATGGCGCAGAAGAACTCGTAGGTGCCGGGCTGGGTGGGCAGCGTGAGGGTTGTTTCACCGCCGCCGTTGATGGTCCCGGTGTCGAAGCTTCCGTCCCGGGCGGTCACGGTGTGGGGTGCGGAGTCACGGTTGGTGACCGTGACGGCCTGCCCGGGCGCCACCACCGTTGAGCCGCCGAACGCAAAACCTTCGATCGTGATGGCGGCGGGAGCTCCGGCCGGCGGGGTTGCGGCCTGCCCTCCGTCGGTGACCTGGTGGCCATCGGCGGGCAGAGCCGGTTCGGCCGCCGCCGTTGTGGTCTCCGTCGCCGGGCGAGCCAGGCCGATGAGGGTCACCGCACCGGCGATGGCGCAGATGAGGAGGGTAATCGAGACGCGTTTCATGAAGCTGCTGTCCTTTCAGCGGGTTGATCTCTTGGTGTGGACCGACCGAAGCCGGTCCGGGATTGGTGAGCGGCGGTACTTACACGCCGGGGAAGCCGATCGTGGTGAAGAACCACAACGACGACGTGAACCAGAGCCCCGTCAGGAGGGCGAACAGCAGCCCGCCGATCGTCGGGAGACCCCACGACGGGAGCCGTTGGCTGCGGAGGGCGAGCATCTTGGTGACAAACGCCCCGTAGAACGCACACCCGAGCAGGGAGTGGACCAGAACCCGGGTGGTCGTCTGCTGGAAGCCGAGCGCCCAGAGACAGTGGTAGGCCACCGGCAGGGTGAGAAGGAAGGCCGCCGTGCCGAGCCACCGGTGGGCGGGGGCGGTCCAGGTCGGCGCAGGCCCGGCGCCCGGAAGCCTGCCCCACATCCACAGTGCGGAGAGGAACTGGCCGAGGGCCAGCGCCGCGGCGGCGGTGGTCAGCCACGCCTTCATGGGCAGGACCGCCGGGAACCCGAATGTGACGATGCCCTGGCCGGTCGGTGTGTGAACCCTGGCGTAGGTGCCGAGGCTCAAGGAGACGACACCGCCGATCGCCAGCAGCATGAGCAGCGGACCGATCGACGTCTCGCCGCCTGTCTCGGCGCCGTCCGCCTCCGTGCCGATGCCCGTCCGAAGACCGACGCTCGTCCCGGTGTCGGTTCCTGCGTTGCCATCCGTTGTGGTCTGCTGATCGGTCATTGGCGAGTCCGCTCTCTTCGTTCGGTGTGCCGCTCCGTTCGACATTCGGTCGACCGGTGAGCGGTTTCGGAGCCCTGTACGCTTGTCCTCCTGATCCGGTTCGCGAATTCTCGGATTTCTTTTCCACCACGAAACGAGGTGCCGGGAACGGGCACCAGGAACGGGGCAGCGGTAGGTGAGTTACAGCGGTGAATGAGTTGGCCGCCCGGTTCCGGGCCGGGGATGAAGCGGCGGTGCGAGAGGTGCACCAGCGCTACGGCGGTGCGGTGCGCACCGTTGCGCGGTCGATGTTGACCGACCCCGAGCTGGTGGCCGAGGTGGTCCAGCAGACCTTCATCAAAGCCTGGCGGAGTGCGGCCGACTTCGAAGGAGACCGTGACCTGGCGCCCTGGCTCTACACCATCGCCCGCCGGACCGCGATCGACGTACTGCGGCGTGAGAAGCGGGTGACCACCGTTTCAACCGATGCCCCCGGCGCACCCGACCCGTCCGTCTCGTCCATCTCGTTCGACCGGGTCTGGGAAATCTGGGAGGTCCGTCGAGCGGTGGACGATCTTCCCGTCGGCGAGCGCGACGTCGTCCGATTATGCAATCTTGAAGGGCTCAGCCATGAGGAAGTGGCCGAGCGGCTGGGAGTCCCGGTCGGTACGGTCAAGTCCCGCTCCGGTCGGGCGTACCGCCGATTGGCCGCGGCACTGCGACATTTGGATATTTTCGCGAACCAGGACACCACCTCCCACGTAGAGGGCGGTACAGCCACGTGACTGAAACCCCACGACCGAATCCCATGGCCGATCCCGATGACTGAACACGGTTGGAACGACGAACTCAGCGAGGGGGAGATCGCCCGGCTGGACGCGCTCCTGGAATCGCCGGAGTTGTGGGATCAACCGGACCAGGCCGATGAGGAGGCGATCGTCGCCGCCATCCTGGCCGAGGCGCCCGGTCGAGCGGAACGGCCAGATCCGGTCGATCCGATCACCGGCACACCACAGCGCACCACCGACAGCAAAACGGACAGCACGGCAGGGAGCACGGCGGACAGCAAAACGGACAGCACGGCGGACAACGTCGTGTCCATCACCGCCGGCCGTCGATGGTTCAACCCGGCGTTGAGTGCTGCTGCCGGGTTCCTGGTTGCCCTCATCGGGGTCGCCGCCATTCTGGCCATCACCGGCCGACCGGAGCCGGGCGAGGTTGAGCTGGCGCTCGCCGGGACGGACCTGGCCCCGACCGCCTCCGCAACCGCCCGCATCGTCGACTTCCCCGCCGGGACCCGGGTGGTACTGGACGTGTCGGAGCTCGAGCCGGCGGCCGCCGGCACCTACTACGAGGTCTGGTTGCGCCAGGACGCCGAGGTCGGGGTCAGCGCGGGCACGTTCCACCTCCGGGGCGGTGACAGTGAGATCGAACTGTGGGCCGGCGTCTCCGCATCGGACTACCCGCTGGTGACGGTCACCCTGCAGCAGGAGGCGCAGACCGAGTCGTCCGGTCAGGTCGTGCTTCGCGGACTCCTCGAATTCGACTGACAGGAGTCCGAGTGACATGGATCCGAGTGACCTGAATCCGACCGGGAACGCCGAGGTCTCCGAGGTCTCCGGGGCCGACGATGCCGGAACACCGGCGCTGACCAGACGACTGGCCCGAGCGGCCGAGACGGTACACGGCCTGAGTTACTACGGCTCGGAGATCAACCGCTTCACCGAGGACGGATTCCGGGGATGGTGGCACGCCTACTTCGCCTACCGGCTGGCTCCGCTCGGTCCGGTCAACGCCAGGACCGCAACCGCGGTGTTCTACAACTTCGCCCCCCGGATGGTTGAGCGGGCGGTCCCCGGGGTGTGGGATGTCCTGACCCCCGGGGCGGTGCTTGCCCGTCGGGAGGAGCTGGTCGGTCAGGTGCTGACACGCGTTTTCGGTGACGGTACCCACCATGAGACGTTGACCGAGGCCGCCGACCTGGCCACCGAGGCGGTGTCCCGGCTCAACCTCGAGGCCCGTCCGCTGGCCGCGGCGCACGTTGCGCTGCCCCAACCGGCGGCAGCCGACTTGCCGGTGGTGACCGACGCAAAACGGCTGTGGCATGCCGCAACGGTCTGGCGGGAGTACCGCGGCGACAGCCACAACATTGCGCTGGCCGCCGCCGGTATCGACGGCCCGTCCAGCCATCTGCTGATGATCGCCAAGGGCCGAGGCAACCGGGAGGTCATCGGCCGAATCCGAGGTTGGACCGACCCCGAGTGGAACCGGGCCGCGGCCGAATTGCGGGAGCGGGGCATTCTCGCCCCGGGTGACCGTTTCACCGAACACGGCTCGGCGTTCCGGGATGCGATCGAGACGACAACGGACCGGCTGAGCGCGGCGCCGGTGGCCACCCTCGGCGTTGAACGCGCCGAGCGGTTGTTCGCCCTGATGCGGTCACTCTCCGAGTTCTTGACGGCAAGGGGTGAGGTTGCCGGGGTTTGGCCACCACCGACCGTGGGCGGTTCGTCGCCGGGATCCTGACCCCGTCGAACACCCGCGGTTTTTGTGCCGTCCTCCAGGTTCGGTATCGTCCCCACCGAACAGGTGAGCGTCTAGTTTTGGTTGGATGGCGGCGTCATCATCCGAAGCCCACCCCGATCGGCCCGGTGCCGATCGGCGCGGCGCAGCCACGCGGCCGGTTGTCGGTCAGGTCATCGGTGTCGATGATGCAACGCCGCTCGAGTTCTGGGTCGCGGTCGCACCCGGGCACACCCTGCAACTCGATGACGTCGTCGCCCTCGAACGCACGCTGCCCGACGGCGCGGTCCTCCACATCTACGGCGTGGTCAGCCAGGTGCGGGCCCGTCACGAAGGCGCGGCGTTCCAGAGCGACGTCTTCCTGATCAGTGAAGGCATCCTGCCCGGCCAGGTCAGCGAGGCCGCCCTGATACAACCCACCCGGTTCGAGCCGGAGGTGTTGCTGCCGCCGCTGCCCGGATCTGCGGTCCGGTTGGCGTCAGAGCACGAACGGGACACCGCCCTCTCCTTCGATTCTGTGGAACGTCGTCTTCCGGCCGGTCTTTCCCGCAGCGACGAACCGGTCTTCCTCGACCTGGATTTTGTCGACGGGACAAAGGGCGCTCATATCAACATCTCCGGTATCTCCGGTGTCGCAACCAAGACCAGCTACGCCACGTTCCTGCTCTACTCGATGTTCACCAGCGGCGCACTGGGGGCCGAGGCGGCCA
>JBCCGJ010000008.1:0-42380 GCA_039029335.1 Actinomycetota bacterium
CGACTCACGGGGGTTCGATCTGCCGGCGGCAACGGTCTGGACGTTACCGATACGCATGTCGGCAAAGACCGGGACGGCGCAGAGCGTTGTGGTCTCCCACGGCATGTTCGGGTGGTCCCATTGGATCCAGCTCAACCACCGACCGTCCGGAGAGAAGCGGGGGGTTGACACAAAGTCCGGACCGGAGACCAGCACGGTCGGCTCCGTTCCATCACCGGCACCGCCGTCGGCTGCGGCACCGGACACCGAGATGGCCACGACCTCGTTCCTCGCCTCGCCCGGAGGCCCGTCGCCGGCCGGTTCGTCGCCGGCCGTATGGTGGTCCTCCCGGACGCAGGCGATCCAGGTTCCGTCCGGATGCTCCGCCCCGTCGGCATACCGCCATCCCGCGGCGATCGACGGTTCCGGAGTCAGCGGGACCGGGTCGGCGTCCGGTGATCCGGTCGGCATCTGGTACAGCCGCTGGTCACCCCAGTTGGCGAAGTACAGGCGCTCCGCCCCGGGCCACCACGCCCCGCCGCCGTACTCGTGAACCCGGGTCCTGGCCGAGTACGGCGCAGCCAGCCGGTCAATTGTTGTGCCGTCGGTTGACTGGGAGACCAGCACAACCCGGCCGCCCTCGGTTGGGCGGAGCTCGGACCACCACAGTTCCGCCCGGTGGCCGATCGCATGACCGACCCCGGTGCCGCCCGCCGCAACCGTGGCGGCCGTGATCGGCGACGCCCAGGAGCCGAAGGGCCGCCCCGTTCGTTCGGGGCTCACCGGATCGTCGCCGCTCGCGGGGCGTTCGGGGTTCTCGCGGTTCTCGATGTTCACGGCCCCGGCTACTCGGCGGCCAGCAGATCGCCGAGGCGCTCCAGGCCCTGGCCGAGGTCGTCGTCACCGAGGGCGAACGAGAACCGGGCGTACCCCGGGCTGCCGAACGCTTCACCGGGGACAAACGCCACGCCCGCCTTTTCGAGGGCGAGGTCCGCCAGTTGCAGGGTCGATTCGACGGTGACCCCGCCGACGGTCTGTCCGAGGAGTCCCTCGAACGACGGGAACGCATAGAACGCCCCCTCCGGCTTGAGGCACTCGACCCCCCGCATGCCCGACAGCAGGTTGTGCATGGTCAACCGGCGGCGGTCGAACGCGGACCGCATCTCGGCGACGGCGCTGAGATCACCGGAGACGGCGGCGATCGCGGCGACCTGGGCGACGTTGGCCACGTTCGAGGTCTGGTGGGATTGCAGGCTGGTCAGCGCCTTCGCCAGGTCGGCCGGGGCGATGATCCAGCCGACCCGCCAGCCGGTCATGGCGTAGGTCTTGGCCACCCCGTTGAGCACGATGCACCGATCGGCGATCTCGGGGACCAGGACCGGCAGGGAGTGGAACTCGTTGTTGTCGTAGACCAGGTGCTCGTAGATCTCGTCGGTGACGACCCAGATGTCGTGCTCGGCGGCCCAGCGGCCGATGGCCTCTATCTGCTCCTTGGCATACACACCGCCGGAGGGGTTGGACGGGCTCACAAAGATCAGCGCCTTCGTGCGCTCGGTCCTGGCCGCCTCCAGCTGATCCACGGTTGCCTTGAATCCCTGGGAGATCGTTGTCTCCACCGACACCGGCACCCCACCGGCCAGGCGGACCGGCTCCGGGTAGGTGGTCCAGTACGGGGTGGGGATCAGGACCTCGTCACCGGGATCGACGATGCCGGCAAGGGCGTTGTAGACCGCGTGTTTGCCGCCGTTGGTCACCACCACCTGGGACGGGTCCACCTCGTACCCGGAGTCCCGCTTGGTCTTGGCCACCAGCGCGTCCTTGAGCTCCGGCATACCGCCGGCCGGCCCGTAGCGATGGTTCTTCGGTTCGCGGCACGCCGCGACCGCGGCTTCGACGATGTAGTCCGGGGTCGGGAAATCCGGTTCGCCGGCCCCGAACCCGACGACGGCTTCGCCGGCCGCCCGCAGCGCCTTTGCCTTGTTGGTGACCGCCAGGGTCGCCGAGGGAGCGATAGAAGCAACGCGGGCAGATATACGGCCGTTGGCCATGGTTGTCTCCATTGGGTGCGTGTTGTAGCCGACTACTCGGCCCGGGCTCCTCCGCCCGGCGGTCCGCTCTGGACGTCGTTCATCCTGGCAGAACCGGTGGCCAACCACTCCCCAATTTCACGCTTCTCCGGCGATTTTTCCTGCCGGGGCTACTGCTCCTCGGCCGTGTCCGCTTCCTCCGCATCGCCATCCAGGTCCAGGTTCAACGATGCGGAGTTCATGCAGTACCGGTCCCCGGTGGGCTGGGGCCCGTCGGGGAACACGTGGCCAAGGTGCGCGCCGCACATCGCACAGAGGGCTTCCGTGCGGACCATGCCGTAGCTGGTATCGGTCTTGGTGACGACCTTGGACTCGTCGATGGGCTGCCAGAAGCTCGGCCAGCCACTGCGGGAGTCGTATTTGGTGTCGCTGGAGAACAGCGGCGTGTCGCAGACGATGCAGTTGTAGACGCCCTTGTCCTTCGTGTCGTGGTAGACGCCGGTGAAAGGTCGTTCGGTGCCGGCGTTCTGGGTCACTTCGTACTGCTCCGGGGTCAACCGGGATCGGAGTTCGTCTTCGGTATAGGTCTTTTCTGCCATGTTTCTTTCCTTGCGTTCGTTCTTGTTTAGGAACCGTCAACCCGCCTGGCGTCTTCCACCAGGTTGATGTCGTACAGGACCTGATCCAGCAGGTTGCCCGCTTCGATCGGGGCGAAGCGCTGCGGGTGCTGCTCGCTGATGCATGAGGGCACCGGGGAGAGGATCGTCCACGGCGTGGGGTGGCAGAACTGTACAACCGAGTACCGGTCACCGGCCTGGTCGGGGTCTGCGATGACCCGGTGGATGCCCTGGGGTATCACCCCGTTCGTGAGGTGTTCGAGCATGATCCCGGTGTTGACGATCACCCCGTCGTCCGGCGGAATCGCATCCACCCAACCCTCATCGGTTTTGACCTGGAGCCCGCGGGAGGTGGCCCGCGGCAGCGCCGTGATCAGGTTGATGTCGCCGTGCTCCCCGGCCCAGATGTGATCCTTACCGGGGGCGACCTCCATGGACGGGTAGTGGATGGCCCTGGTCAGCGTTGTTCCGTCGGTGATCATCTGATCGAAGAAGTTCTCATGGCAGCCGATGCCGAGGGCGATCACCCGGAGGAAGCGGCGCTGGAGATCGAAGACCCGGTCCTTGAACTCCAGCAGGACCTCGGTGATGCCGGGCACCTGCGCCTCCGGTAGATGTGGCCCGAGGTACCGGTTGGGAAAACGCTGCTGCAGGGGGTGACCGGCGGGAAGGTCGTGACCCCAGTTGATCATCTCCTTCCAGTCCGGCGTGTCGCTTGATGCCGCGGTCTCCACCAAAAGACCGGTGTAACCGGCCTGCCCGTTCGAACCGGGAACGGTTGCCTTCTGCTTCTCCTCGTGGGGGAGGGAGAAGAACTGCTCGAGCATGCCGTATGCGGTGTCGAGCAGGTCGGCGCTGAGATCGTGGCTGGTGTACACAAAGCCGGTCCGGAGGCTGGACCGTACGCCGTCGATCACCGCGGCCCGCTGGTCTGCGGTCCCGCGTTCGAACGCCAGCAGATCCACGTCGAGAATGGTGCTCGTCGATGTACTCATCACATCAATGGTAACGGGCGGTCACGAATCCGTCCGATGCGGCACCCGTCGGTTGGTTGCCGAACGGCCTGACGAGACCGGGCCTTCAGGTTCGGATGCTCAGAATGCGGCGGCGCTGAGCGCCACGTACAGACCACCGACGGCGACGGCAAGCACAACAAGCACCAGGGCGAGCCGGATGAGAAACCAACGCAGCCGGCCCGATTGCCCGTCGTTGGTTTGGAGATCCTGGATGTTGAGCAGCGGCAGTTCGCCGGACAGGTTGAACCAGCTGTGCCCGACGTCGTGCGGCTCGACCTCCGGCAGCTCGTCACCCCGGCGGGTTTTGGCCGGCATCATCGAGGTCTCCGAGGCGAACACCTCGGCATGCGACATGGCGGCCTGTTCCGAGGCGGGCTCCTCCTGCGGGCGGCGACCGCCGTCGAAGAGATGCCCGCCGGGCCGAGCGGGCTGGACCCGAGGTGCAACCACCGGTCGCCGCCGCACCGGGCCACCGGGGCTGAATCGGGGCGCGGGAGTGTGGGATCGTTCCGGCGCCGCCAACGGCTTCGGAGCGGGGCCCGGGGCCAGGGCGGGGTCGGGGGTTGCCGAAGGCTGTGGTGTTGCTGCGTGGTCCGGAGCCACCGGGGGCTCAGGAGTTGCCGGGGATTCAGGTGTTGCCGGAGGTTCGGGAGTTGCGATGTGGTCCGGTGCTGCTGCCGGGTCTGGCCGGGGCGCCAACCGGGTCTCAGCCTCGAGGCCGGCAGGGTCCTCAGCCTCCATCGTGGATGCCGGTTGCTCGACAGACGTCGCCGGCGATCCGCCGCCGGACGGCAAATCGGGCTGCGAGTCGGATTCCGCCGTCGCTGCCAAACCGGGTTCGGATTCGTCCGGGGCCTGGTCGTCATCGGTGTCGTCCGGGCCGAGCGTTGCCGCGTGGTCAACGACCTGGGCGCTGGGCACGGTGACGTCGACGCGTGACGACGGTGGCGGCGGGGATGGCTCCGCCGGTGGCGCGGGTGCCTCCGTCGCCGCGGACAGATCGGCGAGCAATCGGTCGAGCTCCTCGTCGGTACCCGTACCGATGACGGCGCCCTCGTCGGTGACGCCCTCGTCGATGGTGCTGTCGTCGGCGAGGATCTTGTCGGTTACGCCCTCGTCGATGGTGCTGTCGTCGGTGAGGATCTCGTCGGTGACGCCCTCGTCGATGGTGCTGTCGTTGGCGAGGATCTTGTCGGTGGGGTTGTCCCCGGCGTCCGCCTCTTCGCCTGCGTCGTCTTCGGTGACGGGCTGATCGGCGACCGGCGTTTCGGACGCCTGCTCGTCGATCGTCGGAACCGGCAACGCACGGGCTCCCGGGGTTGGCCCGGCCGGTAACCCGTCGTCCGCGTCGGCATCCGTCTCGGGGATCTGCTCGGCCTGGCCGGCAAACCGGTCGGCCGGTTCGAGGTCCGCTGCGTCCGGATCATTGGTCGACGGCACGACCCGGGCGTCGGCCGATGGTTCGGCGTCGGCCGATGGTTCGGCGGGAGCGACGGAGGGTATTGGCGCGGATCGATTCTCCAGGTCGAGTGGACCGATGTCCATCGTCCGGGCGGCGAAGAGGTACTCCAGATCGGCGAGCCGTTTCGCCTCGTCGGCCTGGTCGGCATCGCCCGGCTCGCTCGCCGGCGCGGAGGTCGTCTCCGGGTCGGAACCCGACCGGGCATCTGCCGCCCCGTCGGCGGGGGGCGTCCGATCCGGCCCGCCGATGTCATCGGGGTCGATCAGCAGCCACGGATCCGCATCGGCCACCGGCGCCGCGTCGACCGGAGGGCGAGAGACGGGGGCCACCAGGAAACCGGCGCGTTCCCCGGGCGGCGAACCGGCCAACTCGGACGGGTCGAGCAACTGGGTCGGGTCGATCGGGGCGGTCCCTCGATCAGCCGGCGCGTGGGTCGATCCGCCCGCCGCTCGACCGGTCGGCCGCTCCGGCGGGGCGGGCGGCGCCGGTGACGCCGGTGACGCCGGTGACGCCGGCAGCGCCTCATCGGTCGGCGACTCCGGCAGGGTGGGGGTGATCCGGCCGATCTCGCCGGGACCGGATCCCGGCGCGGCCTGGGGCGGGAACGTGACAACCGTGCCCCCGGACGTTCTGGTGGCGGTCGTGCCGTCATCCCGGTTTTGGCGACGGAACTTCCGCTTCCGGCGCCGCCCTCCCTTGGTCACCGCACCGCCGGTCACCTGACGTGAACTCGGAAATTCCGGTACCTGCGGCGTCTCGCCTGCACCGGTCTCGGCCGGCACCGAAGACAGTTCGTCGTCGCGACGAATGACCGGAGGGTTGGGTTTGAGCGATGGGTCGGACGGTTCCACCGATGCCGAAGTTGTTACCGATTCAAGTGCTTCTGGCACCACGCCGCCGACTTCCTACAACCTCTCCGACACCACTCATTTATGCTGGGGTGATTGAGTCGAAACGCCTATAGGTGATCGGCCCTAGGGATTCCTCCCCAGGGCCGATCACAAACACGTTGCGTTAACTATCAGTCACTTTCAGTGATGACCACCGACTGGATCACCACATCTTCGACCGGACGGTCGGCCGGGCCGGTCTGTACCTTCTCCATGACGTCGACGACGTCGAGGCCGCTGACCACCTTGCCGAACAGGGAGTACTGCGGCGGAAGCCCCATGCCGCTGGGGCCGCTGACGATAAAGAACTGGCTGCCGTTGGTGTTCGGACCGGCGTTGGCCATCGCGATCGACCCAAGCTCGTAGCGGCCGGGCTGGGGCAGCTCGTCCTCGAACCGGTAGCCGGGGTTGCCACGACCGGAACCCTCCGGGCAACCGCCCTGGCACATGAATCCCTGGATGATCCGGTGAAAGATCAGCCCGTCGTAGTACTTGTACCGGGCAAGACAAACGAAGTTGTTCACCGTATTCGGCGCCGCAGCGCTGTTGAGCGCGATGGTCATCGTGCCCAGGCTGGTTGTCATCTCCGCGGTGTAGGACTTCTCCGGGTCGATGCACATCGGAAACGGACCGTCAAAGCTGGTCTGGCGGGGACTTGAACCGTCAACTGCTGGGCAATCTGGCACGTGCAACTCCTGAACAGGTGGTTGGAAACGACCGCCAAGCCTATCGGTTCAACCGACAAGCCCATGTCACAACGCCGCCGGGGGCGGTCGGACCAAACCTGGCCGGGCCGCCCCCGTGAATCGGCGCTGGTCACGGGCCGGTGAACGGCCGGCGATCAGCGAGCGATCAAATCGCTTCTTTCGCCGCCCGGAACCCGGTCTCCAGGTCGGCGAGGATGTCGTCGATCGATTCGAGCCCGACCGACAGCCTGACCAGTCCGGGGTGCACACCGGTGGTGATCTGCTCCTCCTCGGTCAGCTGGCTGTGGGTGGTGGAGGCGGGATGGATGACGAGCGAACGAACGTCGCCGATGTTGGCAACGTGGCTGTGCAGTTCCAGCGCCTCTACAAACGCCTGCCCGGCCTCCCGGCCTCCCTTGATCAGGAATGCGGGGACCGAGCCGGCGCCCCGACCCTGGGTGTACTTGTTCGCTGCGTCGTGCCACGGCGAAGACGGCAGCCCCGCGTACAGAACCGACTCGACCTCGTCGCGGCCGGCCAGCCACTCGGCGACGGCCTGGGCGTTCTGCACGTGTCGTTCCATGCGCAACGAGAGCGTCTCAAGGCCCTGCAGCACCAGGAAGGAGTTGAACGGGCTGATGGCCGAGCCGAGATCCCGGAGCAACTGCACCCTGGCCTTGGCGATGAACGAACCGGCACCGAGCATCGGCCAGTAGGTCAGCCCGTGGTAGGACGGGTCCGGCTGGTTGTAGTTGGGGAACCGGTCGGCGTCGGAGAACTCGAACGAGCCGCCGTCGACGATTGCGCCTGCGATGGCGGTGCCGTGACCGCTGAGAAACTTCGTTGCGGAGTGGACAACGATGTCTGCACCCCAGTCGAGGGGACGGATGAGATACGGGGTGGCCACCGTGTTGTCGATGATCAGCGGCACGCCGGCATCGTGAGCGACGGAGGCGACACCCTCGATGTCCAGGATGTTGTTCATCGGGTTGCCGATGGACTCCCCGTAGAACGCCTTGGTGTTCGGCTGCACGGCGGCCCGCCAGGCGTCCAGGTCGTCGGCGTCCTCAACAAAGGTGGTCTCCACGCCCAGCTTGGGGAGGGTGTAGTGCAGCAGGTTGTAGGTACCGCCGTACAGGGCGGACGAAGCCACCAGGTGATCACCGGCTTCGGCGATATTGAGGATGGCCATGGTCTCCGCCGCCTGACCGGAGGCGACCATCAGCGCGCCCGGAACCCCCGCGGCGGTTTCGGCCAGTCCGTTCTCCAGCGCCGAGATCCGTACCTCGGCAACGCCCTGGGTGGGGTTCATGATCCTGGTGTAGATGTTGCCCGGCTCACCGAGGGCGAACAGGTTGGCCGCGTGGGCGGCGTCCCGGAACTCATAGGCGGTCGTTTGGTAGATGGGTACCGCCCGGGCCCCGGTGGTCGGGTCCGCCTGTTGGCCGGCATGGATCTGCCGAGTCTCGAATCCCCACGAATCAGTCATTTGCTCCTCCTCATCGGCGGCATCAAGCCGACCGGTTCTGACCTGCGCCTATTCCCGATCAAAGCTATCGGGAATCCCGACATCTG
Source organism: Actinomycetota bacterium (assembly GCA_039029335.1). Classification (GTDB taxonomy): domain Bacteria; phylum Actinomycetota; class Acidimicrobiia; order Acidimicrobiales; family SZUA-35; genus JAHELU01. Next base: position 8,253 of record JBCCGJ010000008.1, read on the forward strand.
AAGCCAAAAGTCCGAGCCGTTCTCTCCCCTGCGGCAACGGCATGGTTCGGCCACCTCGTGCCGAACCATGGTTGGCGAGCGAAGCGAACGGCCGTCAGGGGCCGGTGTAGGCCGCCATGAACGGCAGATTCCGATACCGCTGTCCGACGTCGAGCCCGTAACCGACAACAAACGACGGTGGGATCGTGAAGCCGACGTAGTCCAAGGTCAACCCGTCCACCTGAGCGCTGTCCCGGACGAGAAGGGAGCAGGTCTTGAGCACCGCAGGTTTCTGGGCCGCAAGGTGCTCGACCAGGAACTTCATGGTCAGCCCGGAGTCGATGATGTCCTCGACCAGGATCACCGGTCTGCCCCCGATCTGCTGGTCGAGGTCCTTGAGGATCTTCACCACCCCCGAGGACTTTGTGGCCTCGCCGTAGGAGGACACGGCCAGGAAGTCCACCTCGACCGGGCCGGAGATGGCCCGCATCAGGTCCGAGACGAAGATGACACTCCCCTTCAGCACCCCGACAAGCAGGGGTGTCTCGCCGGCGAAGTCCTCGGAGATCTGACTGCCGATCTCCGACACTCTGGTCGCGATCTCCTCCGCGCTGAAGAGGACCTCCCCCATCTCCTCCTCCGGCGGGTAGTGCCTGTCTGCCACCGATGACTACTTGCCGGTGAAGGTTGCTTTGCCCGGTCCGTTTTCCAGGAAGCTGTTGATGCCGATGACCGCGTCGTCTGTCTGGAAGGCGGCGACGAACTCCCGCTCCTCGATGGCGACGGCCTCCTCCAGTGACACGTGCAGCCCACCCATGATCGCCCGCTTCGCATTCACCAACGACGCGGGACCATCGGCATAGGCCGCGGCCATGGCAACCGCCTGGTCCAGGACCTCCTCGTCCGGGTGGACGGCCGAGACCAGACCGATCTCCAGCGCCTCGTCCGCCTTCACCATCCGACCGGTGTAGCTGATCTCCTTCGACTTGGTGATGCCGACCAGCCTGGTCAGCCGCTGCGTGCCACCGCCGCCGGGAATGATGCCGAGCAGGATCTCCGGCTGACCGAATTGGGCGGACGTGCCGCAGACTCGGAAGTCGGTGCTCATCGCCATCTCGCACCCGCCGCCGACGGCAACGCCGTTCACCGCGGCAACGGTGATCTGCGGCAGGTTCTCGATCTTGAAGATCGCCTCGTTGAGGACCCCGGTCATAGGCGTCGGGTCCCGATGCCCGTCCCCGGTCGGGAACTCCCCGATGTCCGCGCCGGCGGCAAAGATCTTCGGTCCGCCCCAGAACACGACGCCGCGGATGTCGGTCCGTCCCTCCAACTCGGTGGCGGCGTCGAGCAGCTCGTGGGCCAGCTGCGGATTGACCGCATTCACCTTCGGTCGGTCGAGCCGAAGGATGGCCACCTTGTCAGCCGACGACTCCTCGATTCTCACTACTTCACCCATGGTCACCTCCGGGCGGAGCCCGCTGTTCGCTGTTGTTCCAAGATGCATAGCAGATTTCCGGGCCGATCTACCCCTTTCGTGTCCCGGTTCTTCCGATGGGTTCAATTTCACACGGACAGTCGGTCGCGGACCTGATTGGGTACCGTTGGGTCGGTGAACAGTTCCAATTCGGGCGCAGCCCCCGACCCCTCATCTGCGCCGACCCTCCGATCGTCGATGGTCTCGGCGATGGACGGCGGACACTACGACGTCTTTATCGTCGGTGGTGGCATAAACGGAGCGGTTTCGGCCGCCGCCCTGACAAACCGTGGCCTTCGGGTCGCCCTCGCCGAACGCGGCGACTTTGCCAACATGACAAGCCAGGAGTCGTCCAACCTGGTCTGGGGCGGATTCAAGTACCTGCAGAACTACGAGCTGCCCCTGGTGTTCAAACTGTGCCGGTCCCGGAACAAGCTGATGCGGGCCTACCCAACCGGCATCCGGGAGGTCGGGTTCCTGGCCACCCTGGACGAAACCGCGCCGTTCCCGTCGTGGCTGGCCGCCCTCGGGTCGGTCGGATACTGGGCAATCGGCGCCTTCGCCACCGCCCGGCCCCGCTTCTTCCGGCCGGCCGCCCTCAAGAAAGAGGAGCCGGTCATCGATACGGACGGGGCGAACGCCGCCATCGACTATGCGGACGCCTACCTGACCGAGAACGACGCCCGCTTCGTCTGGTCGTTCGTCCGGTCCGCCCTGGACGGTGGGGCGGAGGCCGCCAACTACCTCGACGTCGAACGGTTGGAGCAGAACGGATCCGACGGGTGGACCATTCACCTCCGGGACCTCACGGACGGCCGGACCATGACCGCAACCGCCGCATCGGTGGTGAACGCCGCAGGGCCACTGGTCGACGGGTTGAACCGGGACATGTCGGTCAAGACAAAACACCGCATCGTCTACTCGAAGGGCATCCACCTGGTCGTTCCGAAGGTGACCGACGCCGAACGGGTCCTTGCCTTCTTCGACGACACCCAGCGGCTGTTCTACGTCATCCCGATGGCCCATCGATCGGTCATCGGCACCACCGACACCCGGACCGAAGACCCGCGCTCCCCGGTGACCGATGAGGACCGGCGGTTCCTGCTGGAGCAGATCAACGCCCGGCTTGACCTCGACAAACCGCTGACAACGGCGGACATCATCGCGGAACGCAGCGGTGTCCGCCCCCTGGTTGTCACCGCAGGCGATGCCAGCCACTCCGAGGAGGATTGGACGTCGCTGTCCCGCAAACACGAGATCGAGGTCGACCGCCGGAACCGGGTCATCTCCATCTTCGGCGGGAAGCTGACCGACTGCCTGAACGTCGGCGACGAGGTGGTCGACGCCGTAGCCGAACTGGGCCTGTCCGTCGGTCCCGGTTCGGAGGACTGGTTCGGTGAACCGTCCGATGAAGAGCGGGTCCGTTTCTACCAGCGGGCCACCGCGGTCGGCCTTGACCGTCGGCCGGACGTCGAGCGAGGCCGTTCCATCGCCGAGGTGCTCTGGCGGCGGCACGGGCTTGCGGCCAATGCCGTCATCGACGCCGTCGAAGCGGACCGCACCCTCGGGGAGGCGGTGCTGGCGGACAGTGACGTGCTCCGGGCCGAACTCGCCCTCTACGACAAGCGGGAGATGATCGTCACGATGGAGGACTTCCTCCGCCGTCGCACCAAACTGGCGCTCATCCACCGGGATGAGGACCTTGCCGCGGACCCCGGTATGGCCGAGGTCAGCCGATACTTCGACGCCGTTCCGGCCCGCTGATCGCAACCCCGCCGGACGATCGTCCGGCGCCCGGACTCGGGGCCCGCCGGGAATCCGGCAACTAAGCTCGGCCCATGGCTGAGATTCCGACAGAGCGGATCGTCACCAAGATCATCTTCCCGGCGGCCGACATGGCTGCGGCCATTGCGTTCTACCGGGGGCTGGGGTTCGAGGTCGAGAGCTACGACGACGGGTATGCCTGGGTTCGCCACCGCGGCGAGGAGATCCTCCACCTCGCTCGGGCGGCTGACCTGGCCGCAGACCACAATCGGGCCGCGGGCTACGTTCACGTCCAGGACGTCGATGCGTGGCACGCGGCGTGGACGGCGGCCGGGTTCCCGGTGGGTCCGGTCGAAGACCTACCGTGGCAGATGCGGGAGTTCCGCATCACCGACCCGAGCGGCAACCTGCTGCGGGTCGGCCAGAACCTCTAACCGACCGTCCCCAAAACTGCGAAATTTGGGCATCCAACCCACAGGAATTGTGGCCGGCGTGCCCAAATTTCGCTGAGATCGGGCGGCTGAGCGCCCAGACTTCGCCGAGATCGGCTGTCTCGGTCAGCCCTGGCCGCCGGACGTCTCCCGTACCGAGGCCTTGCCCTGGGAGATCCACGGCATCATCGCCCGCAGTTCCTGGCCGACCGTCTCGATCGGGTGATCGTGGCCCGCCTGCTCCAGCTTCAGGAAGTTCGGTCGCCCGGCCCGGGACTCGGCAACCCACTCCTCGGCGAACTGTCCGGACTGGATCTCGCCGAGCATTGTCTTCATCTCGGCCTTCACCGCGTCGTTGACGACCCGGGGACCGCGGGACAGGTCTCCGTATTCGGCGGTGTCCGAAACGGAATACCGCATGCCGGCGATGCCCTCCTCGTACATGAGGTCGACGATGAGCTTGAGCTCGTGGAGGCACTCGAAGTAGGCGACCTCCGGCTGGTAGCCGGCCTCGATGAGGGTCTCGAACCCGGCCTGGACCAGGGCGGTGGTGCCGCCGCACAGCACGGCCTGCTCACCGAAGAGATCGGTTTCGGTCTCCTCGGTGAAGGTGGTCTCGATCACACCGGCCCGGGCGCCGCCGATGGCGTCGGCGTAGGCCAGGGCGATGCCCTTGGCGTTCCCGGTCGGGTCCTGCTCCACGGCGATGAGCGCTGGCACACCGCCACCCTCGACGTAGGTGCGGCGTACGAGGTGGCCGGGGCCCTTGGGGGCCACCATGCACACATCGATGCCGGCGGCCGGCTTGATGAGGTCGAAGCGGATGTTGAACCCGTGGGCGAAGAACAGCGCATCGCCGTCCTTCATGTTGGGCTCGACGTGCTGGGTGTAGATGTCCCCCATCTCCGTGTCCGGCATGAGCATCATCACCAGGTCGGCTTCCGCCGCGGCCTCGGCGATCGACATCACGTTGAGTCCGGCCTCGGACGCTTTCGCCGCGGACGACGAACCCTCCCGCAGGCCGACCCGAACGTCGACCCCGGACTCCTTGAGGTTGAGGGCGTGGGCGTGGCCCTGGGAGCCGTAGCCGAGGATGGCCACCTTGCGATCGGCGATGAGCGACCGATCGACGTCAGCCTCGTAGTAGATGTTGGCCATGTTGTTTGGAACCTTTCCTATGTCGGTTGGCGGGTGCCAGGGCGAAGCCCGATCACCCAACGGCACGAAGCCGGGGAACCTGGCGGCCGATCTTCGGCAACGCGATGCGCCCCGACCGCTGCAGATCAACGATGGTGTAGTCCTCGAGGAGGGCTTCGAAGTCGTCGAGCTTCTGCGGTCTGCCGTCGAGGCTAACCGTGAGGCTGTCGCCTGACACCGCAAGGATCTTGCCCTCGAAGATGTCGACGATTTCCACGATCTGACCGCGGACCTCCTTCGGCGCTTCGACGGTGGCCATCATCAGCTCCCGCTCAACCGCATCGGACGGGCTGAGCTCGGCGATCTCCACCACGTTGATCAGCTTGAAGAGCTGTTTGACGATCTGATCAAGCGGTGCGGACTCCAAGTCCACGACGATGGTGAGGCGGCTGAACCGCTCGTCGTTTGTCGGGGCGACGGCCAGCGACACGATGTTGTAGCCGCGGCGGGCGAACAGATCCGCCACCCTGGCCAGCACACCGGCCTTGTTCTCCACCAGCACCACGATGGTCCGATGGGCGAAGTCCTTGGCGGTCGGGACGCCTTCTCCGGTCCAGGTGGTCATGATGCTGCTCCTTCGGAATCCGTGCCCGGGGCCGGCTCGTCTCGCTGCGAGGGGTCCACCAGGATGTCGTCGTTCGAACCGCCGGCCGGCACCATCGGATACACCTTCTCCGACTCGATGCAGCGGAATTCGATCACGACGGGTCGGTCGTTGATGGCGTTGGCCTTTGCGATGATGGCGTCGACCTCGTCGGGCTCTTCGACCCGGAAGGCGACACAGCCCATCGACTCCGCCCACTTCACGTAGTCCGGCAGCTCGTACCCGAGGTGGACCTCGGAGTACCGCTCCTCGTAGAAGAGCTCCTGCCACTGGCGGACCATGCCGAGGTGAGCGTTGTTGAGCAGGGCGATCTTGACCGGGATCTTCTCCACCGAGGCGGTGATCAGCTCCTGGGCCGTCATCTGGAAACAGCCGTCACCGTCGACCGCCCAGACCGTGCGGTCGGGGAACGCCGCCTTGGCCCCGATGGCCGCCGGGATGGAGAACCCCATCGTGCCGAGGCCGCCGGAGTTGATCCAGGTGTAGGGGTGGTCAAAGGTCCAGTACTGGCTGGCCCACATCTGGTGCTGACCGACGCCGGACGCCACGATGGTGTCGTTCGGCGACAGGTCCCGCAACTGCTCAAGGACGTACTGCGGTTTGAGGTATTCACCGGGGCCGGACTGCTGGTAGGTGATCGGGTACTTCTCCTGCCAACCCGAGAGCTGCTGGCGCCACGCCGAGTGGTCGGCGAAGGCCGGGAAACCACCCCTGGCCTCCAGCTTGGCCACCATCGATTCCATGACGACCCGACAGTCACCGACGATGGAGACGTCCGGCATGCGGACCTTGCCGTGTTCCGCCGGGTCGATGTCAACGTGGATGACCTGGGCGTCCGGGGCGAACGCTCCGACCTTGCCGGTGACCCGGTCGTCGAAACGGCTGCCCATGGCGATCAGCAGATCGCTCTTCTGGATGGCGGTGACCGCAGTGTAGTTGCCGTGCATGCCGGGCATACCCAGACACAGCTCATGGCTGTCGGGGAACGCGCCTCGGGCCATCAGGGTGGTGACGACCGGAAGGTTGCCGATCTCGGCCAGCTTCAGCAACACCTCGGCACCGCGGGCCTTGAGCACACCGCCGCCGACGTACAGCACCGGCCGCTCGGCGGCCAGCATCAGCTCGACCGCTTCGTCGACGGCCGCCTCGTCGACGGGGATGTTCGGGCTGTAGCCGGGCAGGTCGACGTCGGTCGGGTAGACGAAGTCGAAGTAGGCGTCCGGGTTGCCGGCGTCCACGATGTTCTTCGGGATGTCGACGAGGACCGGGCCGGGGCGGCCGGTTGTTGCGATGTGGAAGGCCTCCTTGATGGCCATCGGGATGTCCTCGGCCCTGGTCACCAGGATGTTGTGTTTGGTGATGGACCGGGTGATGCCGGTGGTGTCGCACTCCTGGAAGGCGTCGGTGCCGATGGCCGAGACCGCGACCTGACCGGTGATACAGACCATGGGAACCGAGTCGAGGTAGGCGTCGGCCAGCGGGGTGACCACATTGGTGGCCGCCGGGCCGCTGGTGACCATACACACCCCGGGGCGGCCGGTTGCATGGGCGTACCCCTCGGCCATGTGTCCGGCGCCCTGCTCGTGGCGGACCAGTACGTGCCGGATCTTGGAGTCGATGATCGGGTCGTACACCGGCAGAATGGCCCCGCCGGGGTATCCGAAGATCACCTCCACGCCCTCCATCTCAAGGCTCCTGATGAGGGCCTGGCCCCCGTTGAGTCTGATCGGTTGGGATGTTGTTTGATCCGACATGTTCAGAACGCTTTCTTTGGTCTTCTGGTCTTGGTACTCGGGTCGAGCTTCTCGGTTCCGGCTTTTCGATTCCGGCAGTTCGATTGGAGGCAGGGCGGAGAGGGCGGAAAAACAAGAAAGCCTCCCGGGGGGAGGCTGGGCGCACGCAACAAACTACAGCAGCGTGCGCTACATAAGGATTACTACTACCTGATTGGCGATCTGGCGGCGAACGCGGGTACCGGTCATGAGGCCTCCATTCAACCAGCGGGAATTCCCGGTGGCAACGTCATTTCGGCTCGGCCACCTCCATCGGCCCGAAGAACCGTTTCGTGAAGTCCTCGACGATGAACCTGCAGGATCGATGTGGTTTGATATTGACGCCTGTGCCCTGTCCGGGGCCTGCGGGGCGGGTCCGCCCACCGCCTCAGCGGTGGGCGCCGCGACGATCAACTCAGCTGGCGACACTGGCTCCGGTTTGAGAAGCCCGCCGTGTCGTTGCCGAGGAAGTTCAGCCGACCCTCAATGAACTCGCCGCCACACCTGTAGGCGTGGAACGCCTCGAGTGTCACGTCGTCGACAATCCTCGTCCACGGGGTGGCGTCCAGGGTCCCGTCGTTGTCGGTGTCCAGATCGCTCCCTACCTCGCCGTTGAACCCCTGGACCAGCAGCACCCGGGCCGGGCTGTTGAACCGGAGGGAGCTGTCGGGGGTACTGGTGACGGCCAGGAACCGGTTGCCCGGGATCGTCGTGCCGGACAAATCGGTGGCGCTCTGCAACTGACCCGTCCGCTCTCGGAGGCTGTCCAGGAACTCCGGGCTCACGTTGGTGCCTTCGAATTGCACGGACGCATCGCCCCGCAGAATGACCAGGGTCAGGTCCTGGATCTCGCTGTTGCGGACGCCTCTGATCTCGACGTACTGGACCGGCCGACCGAAGGCGCTTCCCGCCAGCCCGCTGTACCGGGATCGCAGCTCGGTGATCCTGGCTCGGCGGTCGTCGCGTTCGGTGGCCGATCCCGGGGAAGCCCACAGGATCGTTCCGGCGAGCAGCGTCAGCGTCGCAAGGACAAGGGCGGTTGTTCGTCTGGTTTGGAATCTCACGGAAACCTCTTTCTCGCTGGTACCGCACGCTGCCGTGAGAGACAACCGCCCCGCCGGCGCGATCGATCACCATCCATCCGAAGTTCACCACTGGCTAAGGATGGTGAACGTTGAAAGTTAAGACTGGTGAATGCAGCTGCGGTGGCGACGTCCGCGAGGGCAGGGGTGGCCGCAGCCACAGCCGGAGTCGGAGTCGGAGTCGGAGTCGGAGTCGGGGCCTAGCCGAGGGCAGCCACCGCCTCTTCCAGTTCGGCCTGGCCGATGATGCCCTCGAACGATGCGGTGACCAGCCCGTTCCCGTCCACCACAAAGACCCAGGGTTCGGTGACCAGGCCCCATTCCGACATCACCGGGAGAGGGGTGAGGTCACCAAGTGGGGCCAGCGCGAGGTCGAACGGTTCGACGTGGAGAACGTCGACATCGTTCCGGCCCGCGGTCGCCGCCTTCACGGTTTCCAACGTCGGGCCGCAGAGCGCGGTCTGGCAGAACGCCGGGGTGACAAAGGCAATGACACTCGGGGTGCCGTTTGTGACCGCCTGGGCAATGGTGAGGTCATAGAACGACGGATCCGGTTCGAGGTCGGTGCTGATCGTTGCGATCTCCTCCGGCGTGGCGCCGGTCAGGGTCTCCGATCGCGGTGCCGGGTCACCGATCCGCGGCATCGGCGACTCGACGACAACATCGATCAGCGTCGCTCCCAGGTTGACCCCGTCCCCGAAGACGGTGACCTCCCAGATGCCGGGCTGATCGAATTCATAGGAGGTGACGTACAGGCCGAGCGCGGAGGCGTTTGTGGTCAGCCAGGTTCCCTGGACCTCACCAACCGTGTCCCCATTGACCGGCTCGAAGCGCACGCTCACCGGCTCGTCGGGGCCGCCGAAGAAACTGTTCGGACCGTCGCCGATCAGCGCGGTCATGACCCGCTGAGGGCCGGTGGTGGTGAGGGTTCCCGCGGTGTTCGCCACCAGCACCGTCAGCTCGCTGCTGAACTCCAATGCGTCGGTGCCCTCACCTGAGCTGTCGGTGTCACCACCCGCCGTATCCGGGTCTCCCGACGTTGCCGTCGAGGTGGTTGTCGCCTCCTCGCCGACGGCTGCATCATCGTCATCGCCGCCCCCGCAGCCGGCCAGGGCCAGGACGGAGAGAACGAGGACGGGCAGGACACGGACCGGCAGAACCCGGGCCGAACGGACACGGCGTGCGGAACGGGCTGCCGACTGGCGGCCGATGATGCGGCGGCGGAACGACGAGAGCATGCAACCGGTGTAGCAGATCCACCTCTCGTTTCCGGGCAGCCTCCGCTCTCCTCGCACCGAGGTGATTGCCGCTAGTCTCTTGGCCAACGAAGCGCCCGGTCAACCAACGGTGGACCGGCGCGGGGGAACAGACAAGCCAACCGGTTCGCGCCGGGGGCGGAACACGGAAGAGGGAACAATGCCACAGGAAGTACGCGGCGTCATCGCCAAGGCCAAGGGAGAGCCGGTCTCCGTGGAGACGATCATCATCCCGGATCCGGGTCCGGGTGAGGCGGTTGTTGAGATACAGGCCTGTGGGGTCTGCCACACCGACCTCCACTACCGTGAAGGCGGCATCAACGACGAGTTCCCGTTCCTGCTCGGCCACGAGGCGGCGGGCATCGTTGAGAGTGTCGGCCCTGACGTCACCGAGGTGGCGCCCGGTGACTTCGTCATCCTGAACTGGCGGGCCGTCTGCGGCAACTGCCGGTCCTGTGACAAGGGCAAGCCGCAGTACTGCTTCGCCACCCACAACGCCACACAGAAGATGACGCTCACCGACGGTACGGAGCTGTCGCCTGCGCTGGGCATCGGAGCCTTCTGCGACAAGACGCTGGTCGCCGCCGGCCAGTGCACCAAGGTTGACCCCACCGCAAAGCCGGAGGTTGCGGGCCTGCTGGGCTGTGGCGTCATGGCCGGTCTCGGTGCGGCGATGAACACCGGCGAAGTCGGTCGGGGGGACACGGTTGCGGTGTTCGGCTGCGGCGGTGTCGGTGATGCGGCCATCGAGGGCGCCAGACTGGCCGGGGCGAAGACGATCATCGCGGTCGACATCGACGATCAGAAGCTGGAGTGGGCAAAGGGCTTCGGAGCAACCCACACCATCAACTCCACAAAAGAGGATCCGGTGGAGAAGATCCGGGAGTACACCGACGGCCACGGCGCAGACGTCACCATCGAAGCCGTCGGCAATCCCGCGGTCTACGACCAGGCCTTCTTCGCCAGGGACCTGGCCGGCACCGTTGTGCTGGTGGGAGTGCCCAACCCGGAGATGACGGTGGAACTCCCCTTCATCGAGCTGTTCGGTCGCGGTGGTGCCCTCAAGTCCAGCTGGTACGGGGACTGCCTGCCGTCCCGGGACTTCCCGATGCTGATCGACCTGTACCTGCAGGGTCGGCTGAACCTCGAGGGGTTCGTTTCCGAAAAGATCGGCATCGACGGGGTCGAGGAGGCGTTCCACAAGATGGAGCGCGGCGAAGTCCTCCGCTCGGTTGTGGTGATGTGATGCGGGTCGCGCCGGGTCGGAGCGGGCGGCCAACGCCCGACGGCCCGGCACCGGCCGACCTCTTGGGGGGAAGCCGGTGACGCGCAGGCGATTTGTCGTCCTGCTGCGCGGAGTCAACGTCGGCGGGCGGAACAAGCTGCCGATGGCCGACCTTCGGGCCGCGCTGAAGTCGGCCGGCTACGAAGACGTCACCACCTATATTCAGAGCGGCAACGTTGCCCTGTCGGCGCCAACGTGCGACGGGCCTGCCATCAGCACGGTGATTCAGGACGGGTTCGGGCTGACCGTTCCCGTCGTGGTCCGCACCGCAGATCAACTCCGAGCGACGATCGCCGGCAATCCGTTCCCCGAGATGGAGGCGGAGCCAAAGTTCCTGCACGTGTACTTCTGCCAGGAACCGCTGGGCGACAAACCGCTCGCCGAGGTGGACACCGAACGATTCCACCCGGACCGGATGATCGCCGGAACGGCTGAGGTGTACGTCGCCTATCCGAACGGGGTCGCCGGGTCGAAGCTGACAAACGCCGTGCTCGACCGGGCCCTCCACCAGGTCACGACGGGTCGGAACTGGAGCACGGTGCTCCGGCTGGCGGAAATGGCGGAGCAGACGTGAGGATCGGGGACGTCGCCGGCATGACCGCGGGGCCGGGCCGGCAGGTGGTCGGCTCATGACCGCGGAGGTGGGCTGGACGGTCCTTGCGGCGGTGATCATGGTCGTCGGCCTGTGTGGGGTGATCATCCCGATCCTCCCCGGACTTGCGCTGATCTGGGTGACGGCGCTGGTCTACGGGTTCATCGTCGGGTTCGGGGCCGGCGGTGTTGCGGTCATGGTTGCACTGAGCGTGCTGCTGGCCATCAGCCTGATCAAAAGTGTTGTGGTCCCCCGGAAGGCGGCGCAGGACGGCGGTGCATCGGGATGGGCCCAGCTCGGCGGGCTGGCAGGGGCGGTCATCGGCTTTTTCCTGATCCCGGTGATCGGGATCGTGGTGGGTGCACTGGTCGGGGTGCTGCTGGTCGAGGTTGCTCTGAAGGGTGACTGGGGTGAGGCGTGGACCGCAACGGTCGCCACCGCAAAGGGATTCGGCATCAGCGTGGTGATCGATCTGGTCCTCGGTCTGGCCATGATCGGCATCTGGGCGATCTGGGCCGCCTCGGTGGTCTTCTAGGAGCCGGCTCGACGTCCACGTCCGTCGCCGTCGTTCGAACCGAAACCGGCCCGGCGTTCGCGTCCACCCGCCGGGCGAACCTATGCTGTCGGCCATGGTTGAACCCGACTTCCTGCGCTTCGACACGCTGAGCCTGCACGCCGGTCAGCGACCAGATCCGACCACCGGCGCCCGCGCCGTGCCGATCTACTACACCACCAGCTACTCCTTCCCGGACACCGAGGAGGCTGCGGCGCTTTTTAACCTTGAGGTCCCCGGGCACATCTACAGCCGGATCTCCAACCCGACGGTCGCCGTCCTCGAGGAACGGCTTGCGGCGCTGGAGGGTGGTGTCGGTGCGGTCTGCACCGCCAGCGGTCAAGCGGCGCTGCACCTTGCGGTTTCCTCGCTGCTCGGCGCCGGCGATCACATCGTGGCGTCGAAGAACATCTACGGCGGATCCCACAACATGATGAACCTGACCCTCCCCCGGTTCGGGATCACCACCACGTTTGTGGACCCCCGGGATCCCGGTGCGTTCGAGGCGGCGATCCAGGAAAACACGAAGGTCGTCTTCGCCGAGACCCTTGGCAACCCCGGCATCGAGGTGCTGGACATCGCGGCGGTCGCCGACGTCGCCCACCGCAACGGCCTGCCGCTGATGGTGGACTCCACCTTCTCCACCCCCTACCTGATCCGACCCATCGAACACGGGGCGGACATCGTCATGCACTCGGTCACAAAATTCATCGGTGGCCATGGCGTTGCCCTCGGTGGCGTGATCGTCGACGGCGGCCGGTTCGACTGGCAGGCCTCTGGCAAGCACCCCACGCTGACCGAACCGTATGCCGGCTACCACGGGCTCACGTTCTCCGAGGAGTACGGCCCCGCGGCGCTGGGTATGCGGGCACGGGCGGAGGGGCTGCGGGACTTCGGCGCCTGCATGAGCCCGGCCAACGCGTTCCAGATCCTCCAGGGAGTGGAGACGCTGCCGCTTCGTATGGCTCGACACGTTGACAACACCGATGCGGTGCTGGCCATGCTGACCACCAACGAAGCGGTCAGCTGGGTCCGCCATCCGCGGGTGGCGTCCCACCCGGACCACGACCTGGCGGCCGAGCTCTATCCGAAGGGGGCCGGGGCCATTCTCAGCTTCGGCGTGAAGGGCGGTCGAGAGGCCGGCCGGAAGTTCATCGAGGCGGTGCGCCTGTCCTCCCACCTGGCCAACGTCGGTGACGCCAAGACGCTGGTCATCCACCCGGCCAGCACGACCCACCAGCAGATGAGCGCCGAGGATCTTGTGGCGTCCGGGATCGGCGAGGACCTGATCCGGCTGTCGGTCGGGTTGGAGGATCCGGAGGACATCGTCGAGGACCTGTCCCGGGCCCTGAAGGCGAGCCAGCGATGATGCCGGACGTTCGATCCACCCGGACAAGCACCGACCTGGAGCGTGGAAAATGATCGTGGACGTCGACGGGCGACAGGCCAACGCCGCCACCGGTGGTGTCGAGCCGGACGGAACCAGCCCGGTGGTGCTGCTCATCCACGGTGCAGGTATGGACTCGACCGTGTGGCAGCAGCAGACCCGGTTCCTGGCCCACCGCGGGCTGCAGGCGGTTGCCGTCGATCTGCCGGGCCACGGCCGGAGCGAGGGCGACCCGCTGACAACCATCCAGGACATGGCCGACTGGGTCGCCCGGTTCGCCGAGGCCGGCGGCCTGCATCCGGCGGCGGTCGTCGGTCATTCCATGGGCTCGTTCGTGGCCATGGAACTGGCCCGTCGCCGCCCGGAGCTGGTGACCTCGCTGACCCTGATGGGCGCGGCCAACGCCATGCCGGTTCACCCCGAGCTGCTCTCCTCATCGGCGGACCGCCTGGACCACGCCGCGGCGCTGATGGCGGCCTGGGGTCACGGCAAAGCGGCCCACGTCGGGCTCAATCCGACCCCCGGTCTGTGGATGATCGGCGGGGCCCGGGCACTGGTCGAGACCAGCAACCCCGGCGCTTTGACCACCGACTTCACCGCCTGCATGAACTACGCCGAGGCGGAGGAGGCGGCGGCGGCCGTGACCTGCCCGGTCCACCTGATCATCGGTCAGGAGGACAAGATGACACCACCAAAGGCAACCGCAACGCTCGCATCGGCCATCAACACCGACCTGCTCACCACGGTGACACTGCCCGGCGTCGGCCACTCGATGATGATCGAGGACCCACGATCGGTGCGGCGCGTGATTCTGGAAGCGGCAACCACCACAGCGGATACCGCCGGGACTGCGGGTTAGATCGGACGGTCGATCCGTGGCGAAGTTGCTGATCGTCCACCACACGCCGTCCCCGGCGATGCACTCGATGTTCGAACACGTCCGCGAGGGGGCCAACCATCCCGACATCGACGGGGTCGAGGTCATCACCCGGGCGGCGCTGAACGCAACCGCGGTCGACGCACTGGACGCCGATGGCTACCTACTGGGCTCGCCGGCCAACCTGGGATACCTCAGCGGTGCGCTCAAGCACTTCTTCGACACGATCTACTACCCGTGCCTGACCGAAACGGCCAAGCGGCCGTTCGGGTTGTTCCTCCATGGCAACGACGACTGCACCGGCGCCCTCCAGGCGGCGCAGAAGATCACCACCGGACTGCAGTGGCGGGAGTGCCAACAACCCGTGGTCGTGACCGGCACCCCGAGCTCCGAGGACCTGGAACGGTGCTGGGAACTCGGGGCTGCAACCGCGGCGACCGTCGCCGAATAATCGCCGGCAGCCGTTGCCGGGCAGGCGCTGCCCGGTGGCCTACGGGATGTTGCGGGTCAACAGCGGTTTTGCGAAGGTGTTGCCCACATAGAGCCCGGTGTCGCTCCCGGAGCCACCGTCCGCCACGGCGCTCCGGTCGAAGATGGAATCGGTGAGGGCGATGAAGTCGCCCCCGGCGCCGCCTCGCCAGGTCAGGTTGTTCCGGAACTCGGTATCACCGATCGCTGTACTATCGTCGCCGCTCCCGGCGTCGATGACTGCGAGGTCGGTGACCGTCGGGCCGTCGAGCCGGATCGCGTCGTTCCCCGATCCGGCCTGGATCGTCGTCCGACCGGACTCACCGGCTTCGATGGTCAGCTGATCGTTGCCGCCGTCGCCCCGAACGGTGAAGCGGTCACGGACCACCAGGCCTTCGGTCGTAAAGACATCGTTCCCCGGCCCGGTCGAGACCGTTGCGGTATCGGCCTGGCTGAAACCGAGCTCGATGTCATCGTCCTGACCTCCGGTTCGGACAACCAATATGTCGGCGATGTTCGAGAAGGTTTCGACCGTGTCGTAGCCGGAGCTGGTGTCGATCTCCAGCCTGGTGTAGCGGTTGTAGGTCAGGTCGACCACATCATCGCCGGCGCCGGTTCGGACCTTCAGCCCGCCGAGGAATCGGGAATCGCTGATCTGCACCAGATCGGCCGCCGAACCGCCGGTGATGTCCAGCCTGCCGCCGAACTCGGCCGCCCGCATGAACACATTGAGCCGCCCAGCACCGGAGACGATTTGGGCGGTCCTCGCCACCTTGGTGTCGATGCCGAGCCTTATCGTCTCATCGCCCGCACCGCCCCGAACGATCAATCGGCCCTCGATCACCACCTGGGAGTCCACCGGGATTTGCATGGTGTCGTCGCCGCTGCCGCCGTCGAAAGTGAAATCACCGCCGAACGGCAGGTGCGCTCGGCTGTTGACGATCAGCGTGTCGTCACCACCGAGGCTGCGGACCAGCACTCGGCCCGTGACCCCGGTGAAGATCTCAGCGACCGTGTCCGAACCTGCGGTCACACTGACCTGGAACACCCCGGGTGTGTTTGCGGCGATGATCTCGATCGTCTCCGGGGCGTTGGTGCCGACAACGGTCAGATTGCTCCCAGACTGGGTCAGACGGGGCGATGCGGCGGCCGGCGACGGGGCCAACAGGCCGCTGAACAGTACCGCCAGGGCCACAACGGCCGCAGACGTACGGCGACGGCCTCGACGGGTCCGGTGTGACGGGCCCGGCCCGGGTTTCTGATGGGGAAGATGGAACATCTGTCTCTCCTGTGTCTGTGAGTCGTTGAGACACGCTCGGTCTCTCGGAATTGGTGAGACACAGCCTTCGGGACCGGTCTTCCCGGTTCCTTCCCACGGCGACACCTCGGGCCGCCGAACGGGAAGGCGGCCAGAACCCCGAGGTCCCCCTGTCGCCCGGGGCGGGACTCAGGGTCGGATCAGGGTAGATCCCGATGCCGAACCGGCCCGATGACGAGGCATGATGTGTGCGATGAATTTGGTGACCGCTGATTCCCTGGTGAAACGGTACGGCTCGTTCACCGCGCTCTCCGGTGCCAGCTTCGAGATCGGGGCGGGGATCACCGGCCTGCTCGGGGCGAACGGCACCGGCAAGACCACCCTCCTCGGCATGATGCTGGGGCTGCACGCCACAGACGGCGGCACGCTCCGGGTTCTGGGTATCGACCCGTACGCCGCCGGGGCCGAGGTGCGGGCCAGGCTCGGGTACGCCCCGGAGCATCACACCCTGCCCCCCGATGTGAAGGCGTCGGAGTTCGTCCGCCACGTTGCGGAGCTCCACGGCCTCCCTAAGACCGAAGCCACCACCCGGGCCAGCGATGCGCTGTGGTTGGTGGGACTCGGTGAGGAGCGCTTCCGCCCCCTCGGCACGATGAGCACCGGCCAACGGCAGCGGGTCAAGCTGGCCCAGGCCATCGCCCATGATCCCGGCCTTGTCCTCCTCGACGAACCGACGGACGGGCTCGATCCCATGCAGCGTGACGACATGCTGGCCCTGATCCGCAAGATCGCCACCGACTACGGCATCCACTTCGTGCTCAGCTCCCACCTCCTCGATGAGGTCCAGCGGATCTGTGACGGGGCGGTGATCATCGGCGACGGGCGGGTACTGGCCTCCGGCTCCCTCGAGCAATTGCGGGGTACCGGATCGGACATCATCATCGGCCTCGACGATCCGAACACCGTGCCGCCGGTGGTGGCCGGACTCGAAGCGGCGGGCATCGTGGTCCGGGCCGACGGCCGGACCATCGTCGCCTCCGGAGACAGCGACTCCGTGTTCGACATCGCCCGGGACGTGTGCGCGGCCACCGGTGCGGCGCTGCACAGCCTCAGCCGACGACGACTCTCACTCGAAGACGTGTTCCTGGAGACAACGGCATGACCACGATCGGAAACTCGAGCGCCCAGATCTACGAGCAGGGCTATCGCCGCTACGAAGGTCAGCGGACCGGTGTTGGCGGCGCGATCCGAACCCTCGTGATCCACAGCATCCGGGCCGTGCTCGGCCTCGGCCGGTCGGCCCGGCACAAGATCGTGCCGATTCTGGTCATCTGCTTCTCCTACATCCCGGCGATGGTGTTCGTCGGTGTCGCGGCGCTGCTTCCCGCCGAGCTCGGCGACGAGTTCGTGCCCAGCTACGCCGACTACTACGGCTTCATCACCGCGGCGCTGCTGCTGTTCGCCGGTCTTGTCGCCCCGGAGCTGCTCTGCACCGACCGGCGGACCGGGATGCTGGGTGTCTACCTGGCATCACCGCTCGATCGGGCCACCTACCTGCTTGGCAAAACCATCGCCATCGCCACGATCCTGGCCATCGTCACCATCGGCCCGCCGCTGCTGCTGCTCATCGCGTTCTCCCTGGTGGACGCCGGGCCGGACGGCTGGGGTGAGGGGTTGAGCGTCGGGTTGCGGATACTCGGGGCCGGCGCCGTGATGAGTGCCTTCTTCGCCTCGATCTCCATGGCGGTCAGCGCAACGACGGACCGCAAGGGCGCGGCCATCGCCACCACGATCGGCCTGCTCTTCGGGTCGACGGTTGTGGCCAACGGCCTGGTCGAAGGTGGTGGCCTGTCCGACAAGATCCTGCTCGGTGACCTGCTGTCGCTCCCCGGTGAACTGACCTACCGGATCCACGGGGAGGTCGGCGGCGAGCTAGCCGGCCGGGACATCTCCACGTCACTCATGGCGCTGACCGTGGCCGGGGTGATCGCCGCCTGCTCGGTCTGGATCTGGGACCGCTACCGAAGGATGCTGGTGCGACGGTGACCTCGAACCAACCCCCCGGGCCGCCGCAGGCCCCGCCGCCCCAACCCGGACCGCAGCAGCCCGACCGGGCATCGGGCGTTCCCCCGCAGGCCCCGCCGCCCCGACCGGGCGCCGCGCCCCACGCTCCCCCTCCGGCGGCCGCGCCACCACAGGCCCCGCCGTCAGCGGTCGGCCAACCACCGCAGGCCCCGCCCCCGCCGGCGGGTGCGCCACCACAGGCGCCACCGCCGCAACCCGGACCGCCGCCACAGGCTCCCGCCCCCCATCAGGGACCGCCTCCCCAGGCCCCGCCGGCCGGCGGCCCAAACGACCAGCAGCAACCGCAGCCGGCCTCGCCGATGCCACCACCACCGATTCCACCGAACGCAACGGTCGTGGTCCGGAACGTCTCGAAGTCCTTCGACGCCCTTGTAGCGGTCTCGGAGGTGTCCTTTGCCATCGAACCGGGCGTGACCGCCCTGCTCGGCCCGAACGGCGCCGGCAAGTCCACCCTGTTGCGGATCATGTGCGGCCTCACCAGGCCGTCCAGCGGGTCGATCTCGGTCGCCGGTGGTGACCCGCGGACCGATGCCGCCGCCAGGGCCAGGATCGGTCTTGTCCCCCAGCAGGACGGGGTGTTCGAACGCGAATCACTGTACGACTTCGTTGACCTCGCAGCGGTCCTGAATGGTGTCCCGGATCGGGAGGCCGCCGTGGCCAGGGCCATCGATGCGGTCGAGCTTGACCCGAAGCTCGATCGGCCGCTCGGCACGTTCTCAAAAGGCATGCGGCAGCGGGCCAAGATCGCCGCTGCGTTGGTGCACAACCCGGCCGTCCTGGTCCTCGACGAGCCGCTGAACGGTTTGGACCCGAAGCAGCGTCGGCAGATGATCGCCCTGTTCCACCGCCTCGGCGAGGCCGGTTGCACCGTGATCGTCAGCAGCCACGTCCTCGATGAGGTTGAGCGGTTCGGTACAAAGGTGTTGGTCCTGGCCAAGGGTCGCCTGGCGGCCCAGGGCGACTTCCGGGCCATTCGGGGCCTGATGAACGATCAGCCCCTGACCTACCGCATCGCTTCCTCAGACCCGCGGACCTTGACCGCCCGGTTGCTCGTCGAAGGGCTGATCAGCGGCTGCACGATGATCGACGATGACACCGTGGAGATCACCACCGCCGACGCCGTCGGTTTCCGGACCCGGGTGCCCGCGATCTGCAGCGAGGCCGCCATCCGACTTGAGGAACTAAGCCCGCTGGACGCCGACCTCGAAAGCGTCTTCCGCTACCTGGTAGGACCCTGAGATGACAACCCAACCCTCTGCGCCGCCATCACCGGCGGGCCCGATCGACACCCGACCGGACGACAAACCACGGACCCCCGGAGCCCTCGGGGCGCTCTACCGGCTGGTGCTCCGTCATCAGCTGACCAGGGGCCGGCTCGCACTGTTCGCGGCCATCTTCGGGGTGAGCATCCTGATGGGGTGGGTCGCCGGGCGGAACAACCCGAACCGGATCGAGGACGCCGTCAACCTGGTGAGTGCGGTCGGTCTCGGCCTGATCGTGCCGGTTGTCGCCCTGGTGCTGGGTAGTGCGGCGCTCGGCAACTGGGTGGACGACGAGACCCTGGTGTACGTCTGGCTCAGGCCGGTACGGCGCTGGGTGATCGCCGTGGCCGCAACGCTGGCGTCGCTCACCGTTGCGGTGCCGATCGTCAGCGGCTCGCAGATGGTGTTGGTCGCGCTGGGTAGCGGCGGTGACGGGAGAGCCATTGCCGCCACTGCGGCGGGCACTGCCCTCGGGGCGACGGCCTACACCGCGCTGTTTGTCGCCCTCGGCCTGGTGATCAAGCGGGCGCTGCTCTGGGGTCTGGTCTACGTCTTCATCTGGGAGTTTTTTGTCGCCCGGGCCGGAGCCGGAGCCGCCCGGCTGTCGATCAACAGCTACGCCTCATCGATCCTGGCCCGGCTGAGCGAGGTGGACATCCGCCTCGCCGACCGGGGCCTGACCACCAGCTACATCGTGCTGCTGGCCATTGCCGCCGTCTCACTCGGTTTCACCACCTGGCGGTTGGCCCGAGCGAACGTGGCCTGACCACCGCTCCCGGTCTCCCCGGGAGGACGGTGACGCCACGGGCGCGGTAGAGGCTACAAAGACCCCCAGCAACCAGACCCCGATCACCCCGAAACTTGGGCACACCACCCACAGACCCTGTGGGCCCCGCGCCCAAGTTGCAGCGCGGTCGGGCGACGGTCGCAACGTTGGCGGGCGGATGTCGCGGAGCAGTCGGGCCGGTTTGTGCAGTCGTCGGCCAGGCCTGCACCGAGGCAAAACGACGGCGGCGCACCCTCCGCCGAAGCGAATGGTGCGCCGCCGCACGTACTCATGGCCACCGGATCAGCCGGTCAGCCGCTGGTTCAGGCCGGATCAGCCTTCCTCGGCGCCGCCCTCGACGCCACGATTGTCGACCTCGACAACGGTCAGACCCATCAGGCCGTCGGGCCCGGTGTGGGACACCGCACCGAGGTGCCACTCGCCCGCGGCCGCTCCGGTCCACGAGACGCCGATCGAATCGGTCGAGCCGAGAACCGCACTGGCCGGTGCACTGTCGACGATCATATTGCCGCCCGGCGTTGCCGAGACGACCCACACGAAGAGGTCGTAATCGGTGTCGCCACCGGGGGCTGACCAGCCGTGCACGTAGATCTGGTATGTACCATCGGCCGGCAGAACGAAGTTCAGCAGCTCGTTGGTACCACCAGCGGTGCTGGCGCCGATCTGGTTGCCGGCCGGACCGATGACAAAGATGTCCATGTCGGAGTTGGCCTCAGCCGCCTCGGGTGGCATGGCGATCCGCAACAGCGCCGCACCGGACGTGGTCACCTCGTGGAGGTTCGCACCGCCGGCCTCGACGTCAGTCGTCGGGTCGAAGGTCTGGTCCGGGTCCTGCAGGACGTTGTCGCTGAAGACCATTGCCGGCTCGAGGCCGTGGGCGGCCGCCGAGTAGTCACCTTCGTATCCGAAGAGGATGTCGAAGCCGGTGCTGCCGTCGACGCCCTCACCCATGACCTCACCAGGGGCGGCGAAGTCGACGCCCTTGACCGAGATCGGGCTACGGACCTCGTAGCGGTTGGACTTCCAGGTCAGCGAACCGTGGCGCCACTCCCCAACCGGGGCGCTGACGTTGGTGATCGTGACCTGGTAGGTGGCCGACTGGCCGGAACGGATCCGGAGCTTCTCCGGCGTGACCGTCACCTCGTAGCCCTCGGGGGCTTCGATGATCGGGATGTAGGTCTTGAACGGCTTCTCGACGGTCACGTCGGTCACCGTCCTGGTGATGGTCTGGGACCCGGCCAGCTCGGAGACGCCGATGGACGGGTAGTTCAGACCGGTGGCCTCCGTGGGAATACCGATCGACTCCAGGAACGGACAGGTGGTGGGGTTCAGCTCCTCGGGGAAGTCGTCACACATGTACCCGAGGTAGTCGAGGAACCCTGCCTCGTAGACCAGACCGGGCTGGAACGGTGAGCCCTTACGGCTCGGCCGGTCCGGGTCGATGTGACCGGCACCCATGTCAAACGGATCGGCCGGGCCGCCGTCGGAATCGGTGACCCGCTGGTGGGCGGTGGTCATGATGGCCGACTTGACCGCAGCAGCGCTCCAGTCCGGATGCTTCTCATCGATCAGCGCCATGAGACCGGCCACGTGCGGGCTGGACATCGAGGTACCGGCGATGGCCATGAACAGCTCGCCCGGAGGCAGCGAGCCCGGGATCGGAACCGGCGTGGTGGCGGCCAGGATCTGCACGCCTGGAGCGGTCACGTCCGGCTTGATGATGTCGGAGGCAACCGGGTTGGAACCACGGGAGGAGAACGACGCCATGACCGGTGCCGAGGTACGACGCTCGTCACCGCCGGTGAGGCGGCCGTACGGAGCCGGATTGCTGGCGATGTAGTCCTTGATGAACAGACCCTCGGTCAAGCGGACGTGCACGCTCGGCACGAAGTGCGAGTCGCTGATGAGGTCATCGGTGTCGTTGTTGTTGTACAGCACCATGCCGGCGCCGCCGGCCTGATAGACCGCAAAGCTCTTGCCAAGTCGGGCGATCTGACCACGACGGCAGAGCACGATCTTGCCCTCGACGACCTCGGGATCGAGTTCGCCGGGGATGCAGAGCTCGCTGCCGGCGTCGACCGAGTCGACCAGCATGGTCCGGCCGAGGCTCGGCGTGATGGAAATACCACGGAGGGCCCGGTTGCCGATGCGCACGGTGCCTTCGAAGTAGCGGGCCTGGGTGCTGGCGCCGACCGAGGTCAGCCACGGCTTGGTGGCCGGGTCGCCCAGGGTCATCGGGCCGGGGCCGGAGTTGCCGGCCGAGGTTGCCACGTGGACGCCGGCATCTGCGGCGAACAGGAAGGCGATCTCGTCAGCGGAGACGTCGCCGGCACCGCCGCCGACCGAGTAGTTGATGACGTCAACACCGTCGAGCACGGCCTGGTCGATGGCGGCGGCCAGGTCGGAGGTGAACCCACCGAGCTCGCCGAGCGCCTTGTAGGCGATGACGGAGGCCCGGGGAGCGATACCGCTGATCCGGCCGTAGCTCTCGCCGAGCACGTGGGCTTCGACGCCGGCGTTACCGGCTGCGGTCGAGGCGGTGTGGGAACCGTGGCCGTCCTCGTCACGGGCCGAATCGAACTCGTGGTCCTCGGCGCCGATCAGGGCCCGGTAGGTCGGCAGCACCTGACGGGCACCGATCAGCTTGTTGTTGCACTCGAACGGGGCATCGTCCGGGTGATGGGCGGTGTTTCCGAAATCACAGGCGGGGAACTCGGACTCGTCGAGTTCAAGCCCGAGGTCCGGGAACGTGCCGTCGTCGGCGAAGCTCGGGTGCTCCGGCCAGATGCCGGAGTCGATCACACCGACAACAACGCCCTCACCGAGGTTGCCGACCTTGTGGGACCCACCCGGCTTGGTGAGGCCGAGGAAGTCGGTGCTGGCGTTGGTCTGGGGGAACCGCATGAAGTCCTCCAGTACCATCAACACACCGTCGGTGGTCTTCATCCGAGCGGCCTGATCCTCCGTCATGGCGACCGCAAAGCCGTTCAGCGATGCGGTGTAGTTGTAGGAGGCGGCGTCACGGGACAGACCCGCGGCCCGCAGTGCGTTCTTTTGATCCTCGATCAGCTGCTCGCCCTTCGAAGCGGCCTCGGCGGAGTTGACGCCGTCGGTTCCGAACTGGGTGACCAGCGGCTCCTCGGCCATGACCACGACATAGCGTCCGGTCTGCTCGTCAACGGAAGGTGATGAATCTTGAACTTCGGCGGAAACCGGTGCGATCAACACACTGGTCATCAGGGCGGCCAGCAACACTGCCAGTCCTGCCCATAGTGTTCTTCTTCTCACGAGACGATGCCCTTTCGTGGCTTGTGGTGGGTTACCAACTGGCAAAACTAGTCCGCCGACCGCCAATCTTGTAGACCGATCTTGCTGAACAGCGTCTCCAGATGCAGAGCAATACTACCCAGTGTCCCCATGGTCACCGATCAACCTGCTTGCGATAGCTACAACCGAGAGTGGTTGTTTACGAGAGAAAGCAAAACGGCGGTGTTTCCGACGCTCTTGGCGTCGTAGCTCCCACTCAGATGTGCGCCATGATTCGATCGGCAAAGTCGATCATCCGCCGTCGGGCGTGGTCGATGTCGGTCACCAGATTCGGCAGCATCAGCGGGCACATGATCCGATCGGCCCCCATGTCCCGGAAGCGCTTTGCGGTGTCCAGGTCGAACACGTTGCCGGCGGTGATCTCGATGTCATCCGGGTTGCGACCGGCTTCGGTGGCCGACTTCCACACCACGTCCAGCAGCGGCTGCAGGTCGTCCGGGGTTGCCCTGGCGGGAAAAAACCCGTCCCCCAGCCGCCCGGCCCGGCGGGCTGCTGCCGCTGAATGACCGCCGACCAGGATCGGCACCCCGGGGCGACCACCGACCGTCTGTGCCGGTTTTGGGAACATGAGCGCCCGATCGAATGAGGTGAATCGGCCACCGAAGGTGGCCTCGGTCTCTCGCCACAGCGTCCGTAGGACCTCGATGGCCTCATCGGTCCGGGGCGCCCGCTCGTCGAACGGCACGCCGATCGCGTCGAACTCCTCGGTCAGCCAGCCGACCCCCACCCCGAAGAGCAACCGCCCACCGGACATCATGTCAACGGTGGCCAGCTCCTTGGCCAGCACCACCGGGTTTCGCTGGGGCAGGATGACGATGGCGGTCCCGAGGTTGATCCGCTCGGTGGCACCGGCGATCGTGGCCAGCCACATGACCGGATCGGGATAGTCCAGGTCCTCGGGCCAGCCGAAGCGGCCGTCGTCGGAGTACGGGTACGCCGACTGATACCCGGCCGGGATCACCACGTGTTCGATGGTCCACAGCGACTCAAACCCCAGTTCCTCGGCCAGCTGTGCCAGCTCGATGGCGGGCTCCCGCTGGGACAGCGGACCGATGTTGCAATAGCGCAGTCCGAACTTCACGGCCACCTCCTGATCTGATCGACGGCGCTGCGCCGGAACGGCCCAGATCCGTGAGTGAGAAGGTAGTGCCGGTGACCGTCCCCGGTCACATGCGCTCCGGCTTTGATCACGCACCGTCCGGGTCGAAGAACTTGAGGTGGGCCACCGCCACCCCTAGGTTCGTCGGTCATGACGTATGAGGTCCACGCCATCAAATACGCCGAGCGGGCGGCGAGGCGGCCGGAGCACTTCGTCGGCGGGGACCCCCACGACGAGCCGATGGACATGGACTATTTCATTTGGGTCCTGAAACCGACGCCCGGCGGAGACGATCGCCCGGTGTGGGTGGTGGACACCGGGTTCGACCGACTGGACGCCGAGCGGCGGAACCGCAACCTGGTCCGTCCGGTCAACGAGGGACTGGCGGCCCTCGACGTCGATGCGGCGGCGGTTGAGCAGGTGATCCTGACCCACCTCCACTACGACCACGTGGGCGGGTTCGCCCGGTTCCCCAACGCGCGGTTCCATCTCCAGGACCGGGAGATGAGCTACGCCAGCGGACGCTACATGACCCACGAGGCCCTCAACCACGCCTACACCCCCGATCACATCGCCGACCTGGTCCACCTGGTCTACGGCGATCGGGTGGTGTTTCACGACGGCGACGCCGAGCTGGCGGACGGGCTCTCGGTCCACCTGGTGGGCGGCCACACCATGGGACTCCAGGTGGTGCGGGTGCGGACCGGGATCGGCTGGATCGTGCTGGCCTCCGACGCAAGTCACTTCTACGAGAACATGCTGTCGAAGCGCCCGTTCCCGATCATTCACGACCTGGGGGCGATGCTGGAGGGGTATCGCCGGTGCGGCGAACTGGCCGACGATCCCCGATTTGTCGTCCCCGGCCACGACCCGCTGGTGTTCGATCGGTATCCAGCGTCTGCCGCGGGGCTGGAGGGGATTGCGGCTCGGCTGGACGTGGTCCCCACCGGTGGCGACGCCACCACGTACAGCTAGTTCGTCAGTCAGGGGGCGGCGAGGCGTCCCGGTCGGGTGAGAGCAGCTTTCGCATCACCGGGAAGTACTCGTTCCGATAGCCGGCATCGGCGGTCCTGGCCAGCAACTCGCCGACGGTGACCGCGCCGACGGCGTCCACCTCGGCCTGCCCGGCCAGCTCCAGGGCGTAACTCAGGTCCTTCGCCGCGTAGACGGTTGAGAACGCCTCGTTCGGATAGTCGTCGGCCAGCACCGACTTCCGGCCGTGGTTGGCCAGGGCGAAACTGCCGCCGGAGGCGCCGGCAATCACCTCGAAGACAGTGTCGACGTCGAGGCCAAGATCCTCACCAAGTCGGCGATCGAGGCCGACCGCGATGGCGTGGGCCTCGGCGATGGCCCGCACGTTCTGGAACAGCATCATGTTGTTGAGCAGCTTGGTGACCTGCCCCGACCCGACGCCGCCGCAATGGGTGACGTCCGTTGCCATGAGGTCCAGGACCGGTACGGCGGCGGCAAAGGCCTCGGCGGTGCCGCCGACCATGATGCTGAGGGTGCCGTCGGCCGCAGCCTGGCGGGTTCTGGCAATCGGCGCATCGCAGTACCGGGCGCCCAATTCGGTGCAGCGCGCTGCGAGTTCCCGGGTCAGGGCCAGCGGCGCCGTCGTGTGGTCGATGACCAGGCGGCCGACCCCGTCGGCTCCGTCGACCCCGTTGGCCCCGTCGGCTCCGTCCGCTCCGTCGGCTCCGTCGGCTCCGTCGGCTCCGGCCGATGGTTCCGAGCGGCCGCTGCCGTCCCGCAGTTCGGCCAGTGTCTCCAGTACCCCACCGGCCCCGGCCACCACCGCCTCCAGCTCGGGACCGCCCGGCATGCTGAGCAGGATCGGGTCCGCTCGCCGCACCACCTCGGCCACCGACGCAGCGGTCGAGGCCCCTGCCTCCGCCAACCGTTCCATCGGTTCACGCCGGAGGTCGAACACCACCAGCTCCTCGTCGGTCCTGGCCAACAGGTTCCGACACATCGGTTCGCCCATAACCCCGAGGCCGATAAATCCAATGGTCATCGGTTCCCCTCCATCCTTGGTCCGGTCACGTCCCGCCCATCAAACCCCGTCCAGAACCGGGGCGCTAGTTCCGCGCCGGACGTTGTCACACCGCTCCGCTACGTTTGCGGGAATGGACGATCCGATTCGAGACCGCCCGCAGGTGCCGGACGGCTACGGCCTTCCTGAAACCGATGAGGGCCTGCTGGAATGGTCAACGGTGGAGGCCAGGCTCCGCGACGCTCATCACTATTGGCTGGCCACCACCCGGCCGGACGGCCCACCGCATGTGGTGCCGCGGTGGGGCGTTTGGTTGGATGGCCGGTTCTGGTACGACGGCGCCCCGACCACCGCCCACGTTCGCCACCTGAACCGGGACAACCGCTGCACGCTCAACCTGGAGAACGGCAAGGAGGCGGTGATCGTGGAAGGCAGATCCGAGATGGCACCGCCGCCGGTCCCGGAATTCGGCCATCGATTGTCGGCGGCCATGTCCGACAAGTACGGGGAGATGGGATACCGGCCCGGCCCGGACTCCTGGGACGGGCCGGACAGCGGCGGCCTTCGCATGCTGACACCGGCAAAGGCCATGGCCTGGTTCCAGTTCCCCAGTGACATGACCCGATTTCGCTTCACCAAAACCTAGCGGATCAAAACCGGGCTCGACCCGCCGGTCAGTCCAGGAGGGCGTCTGCCCTGACCCGGGCCTCCTCGGCCTCGATGTGGGCAGGCAGCACCCGGCCGAACAGCTGCTGGGTCCTGGCGACCCGGCCGATGACACCGGGTTGCTCGGTGTAGGCGAAGATCGCCGCATGCCGGGGCTTTGAGCCGACGGGCACCCGGGAAACCTGGTGGAGGGAATACCGGCCCCGGAAGATCTGCAGGTCGCCCGGCCGCAGATCCAGGGTGTACACGCCTTCCCGGCCACCGTTCAGGACCCGGCCGATCTTATCGAACCCCTCATCGTCGCCGGAGCGGATGTTCGGGACGTACTCGAAGAGGCCGCCCTCGTCCGCCTCCTCAACCAGGACGGTCACCGCGAACTCATTCGTGTCGAAGTGCCACGTGAACAGCTGCCCGGGGTCCAAGATGTTGGCGGTGAGGCCGGCGAGCGGATCCGCGTACGGGTGGAGCTCGGGGATCTCAAGACAGTCGGCGAGGAACCGACACAGCGCCGGAGTCTCGAACAGCCGACGCATGGCCGTGGTGTCCTCCCACGAGTCCCCGGGGATGAAGCCGCTCGACCGTTCCAGGAATGTGTTGACCGGGTGGTTCGTGTCGTAACGGTCGTCGACGGCGGTGTGGAAGTACGGATTCATCACCTGGGTGGAGAAGTGGGTGGCGTGCTTTCGGTCCCAGATCTCCCGGCCGAGCACCTCGAGAGCCTCGGCGCAAACCAGGTCCTTGATCACGGCGCAGCCGTCGGTCCGCAGACCGGATCTGGCCGCCGCCACAACCTCGCGGTACCGGTCCGAGTCCGGCTGGTCGATGGGGTACGCCTCGAGGTCGACCAGCTCCGTCAGGGCATCGCCGGTCATCCGGTTCACGTCGGTGTTGGTCATCATGCCTCCCAGTGGGGTATCCAGTCGCCGTCGAGCCGGAAGCTCAGGTCGGCGTCGTCCTCGATCCGCTTCGCCACATGGAGCTCGCCCCTGTCGGCGCCGTAGCGATCGGTCGCTCTGGCGAATGTCTCGTTCGCCCGTTCGGTCATCGGCAGGTCGGTGCCCACGTTCTTGGCCAGCTCCATGGTCAACCCGAGGTCCTTCATGCACAGGTCGAGCGGGAAGGACGGGTCGTAGTGACCGGCGAAGATCGACGGGCCGTCGTGGCGGGCCGCGAAGCTGTCGGCCACGGAGTCCTTGATGGCGTCCCACAGCACCCCGAGCGAAACGCCGTTCGCCATGCCGAGGGCGAACCCCTCACCCAGTGCCGCAGCGTGGATGAACCACAGTTGGTTGGTTACCAGTTTTGTCACGTTCCCCGTGCCGAGCGGGCCGCAGCGGATAACCCGGCCAAGGTGCTCCAGGACCGGCACCGCCCGGTCGAGGTCCCGGTCGGCGCCGCCCGCAAACAGTGTCAACCTGCCATTGCGGGCACCGTCAACCGCACCGGTGACCGGCGAGTCGACGACGGTCACCCCGGCGGGGGCGTCGGCGGCCAGCTGGGCGACGAAGTCCTTGCGGTTGGTCGTCAGGTCGACCCAGAGGTCACCGTCGGAAAGGGCGGCGAGCGTGCCGCCGGCCACCATCACCGACGCCACATGATCGGGGCGTGGCAACGACGTGAGGAGGATATCGGCCGCAGCGGCACACGACGGAGCGTCGGCGGCCGGAGTCGCCCCGGCGTCGACAACGGCGGCCAGCGCCTCGGGGTTGATGTCGAATGCGGTGACCGCATAGCCGGCCTCCAGCAATCGCAGCGCCATCGGACCGCCCATGTTGCCGAGGCCGATGAAGCCGATGGCCTCGGTTCCGGTGCCGTCTCGTGGTTGTTCGTTCATCATCGCCAAGCGTACGAATTACTTGACGGAGGGGTCAATTGCCTGATTTGGTCATTTCTGCATGAAAAAAGTTGATGCTTCCCCGGCAACCGAGCAGGCGGCGGTGTCCGACCGCTCGCTTCGGGCGTTCTGCGAGGCCGCCCGCTGGGGCAGCCTGACCAGAGCCGCCGAGCAGCTCGGCATCGGCCAACCGGCGATCAGCCACGCCGTCTCCCGGCTGGAGGACGTGGTCGGCACTCGCCTCCTCGATCGATCCCGGTCCGGAGTGTCACCAACCGAGGCCGGGGCCCGGTTGCTGGACACGGTGGCGCCGGCGTTTCAGGCGATCGACCGGGCGGTGGCCGAGGCCCGCCACGACCCGGCCGACCAGGCGGTTCGGCTCTCGGTCTCCACCTCGCTGGCCGGCTGGTGGCTGCTGCCGAGACTGCCGGAGTTCAAGCTGAATCACCCGGACATCGAAGTCAGGTTGACGGCCACCGACACCGACTTCGGGGTGGACGTCGACTCGCTCGACCTGTGGATCCCGCTCGGCATCGTCGACCGACCGAGCAACGAGGTGACGAACCTCTGCGACGAGAAGCTGATCCCGGTCGCCGCGCCCAACCTTGCAGCAACGGTGGCGTTCGACGAACCGGCAAGCCTGCTTGCGGCACCGCTGATACATCTCGAGGAGCGGTACAGCCCGCGGTTCGACTGGCAGCGCTGGTTCGACCGTCACGGCATGGACGCCGGCCCACGACTCCCCGGCGACCGGTTCAACGACTACTCGTTGGTCATCCAGGCCGCCCTCGACGGCCTTGGCGTGGCGCTGGGGTGGCACCATATCGTGGCGGACCTGGTGGCGGAAGGGCGGCTGGTCCCACTGGCCGAACCGATGGTCACCGACCGACCGTTTGTCATCGTCCACCCCCGGCATCGACCCCGAACCGCGGGCGCCGACGCGGTCCTGTCCTGGCTGGTCCGGGCCATGGCCACCGACACCGCCCGATAGGACATGCCGGCAGCGCCCGCTCAGGCAGGTCGCCGGTGATGCACGGCATCGCCGGACTTCAGCCGTGAGCCAGGCGGCGCACGTGGCGCGCCACGCCGATGGCGTTTAGTGTCTGAGCCACCGAGCGTCAGGAGCGACGGCCCATGCGAATTCAGATCGATCCGGATCGGTGTCAGGGCCACAACCGCTGCTACGCGCTGGCGCCGGAACTCGTCGACGTCAACGACCTTGGTGAAGCCCACGTGTTGAACGACGGCCAGGTCCCCGCTGGCCTGGAGGAAAAGGCCCAGCTGATCATCGACAACTGTCCCGAGTTCGCCGTCGAGGAGCTCCCGAACTGAGCAAGCGCGCCGGGTGCTCGCAGATCGAAAGAAGTGCCCATATTTTGACCTGAATATCGACGCGACTTTACCCGAACCCCGACAGACGCCTATCTTTTGGATATGCCGCAGCCGGTTCTGGGTAAACGCGTACGTCATCACCGCAAACAGGCGGGCCTCACCCTTGACGGCCTGAGCGAGGCGGTCGGCCGCCCCGCGTCCTACCTGTCGCAACTGGAGAACGGCCTCAACGACCCCCGCGCCTCGCTGATCGAGGACCTGGCCCAGGCCCTTGGGTGCACCCAGGAGGACCTGACCGATCCGGCGCCGCCGACCAGGCGGGACGAGTTGGAGATTGCCGTCGAGCAGAACCAGAAGACGGAGCGCTACAGCGAACTGAACCTGCCCTACTTCAAGCCGACCACCAGAACCCCCGACGAGGTACTGGAACATCTGGCCGCGCTCTACGAAGCGGTCAGAGCGGCCGACGAGGAAGCGGCGATCCGGCCAGGGGACGACCACCGGCAGGCCCACAATGCGCTGCGCCAGCACATGCGGGACCGGAACAACTACTTCGGCGAGATCGAGTCCGAGGTCCAACGGGTCCTGGACAAGGTCGGCTACGACGGCGGACCGATCTCCGAACGCATCCTGACCGACGTCGTTGCCCACTACGGGTTCACGATCGAGCGGATCCAGGGGCTGCCGGACTCCACCCGCTCGATCACCGACCAGCGGGCCCGCAAGATCTACATTCCGCAGCGGAACATACTCACCACCCGGGCGGCGCGGTCCGTGGTTTTGCAGACGCTCGGCCACTTCGTCCTCGGTCATCGGGACAGCGACGACGTGGCGGACTACCTCCGGCAACGGGTCGAGTCGAATTACTTCGCCGGTGCGGTGCTCGCCCCGGAGCGGGCTGCGGTCACGTTCCTCCGGGCCGCCCACGACCGGAAGGACATCAGTATCGAAGACCTGCGAGAGGTCTTCTACATCTCGTACGAGATGGCCGCTCACCGCTTGACGAACCTGGCCACCGAGCACCTCGACCTGACGCTGCACTTCCTGCGAGCCGATCATGAGGGGGTCGTCTGGAAGGCGTACTTCAACAACGACGTGCCGATGCCGGCCGAGGCGGACGGCACGGTCGAAGGCCAGCGGCTGTGCCGCCTGTGGGG
Source organism: Actinomycetota bacterium (assembly GCA_039029335.1). GTDB lineage: Bacteria > Actinomycetota > Acidimicrobiia > Acidimicrobiales > SZUA-35 > JAHELU01. Next base: position 39,774 of record JBCCGJ010000008.1, read on the forward strand.
AACCCGGCAGGCGTTCCACTCCGACGAGGCCTTCGACATGCACTACCAGTGGACGGAAACGGACCGGGGCGATTTCTGGTGTGTCACCTACATCGAACCGGACCGCTGGCCGCCCCACGCCGTCACCGTCGGCACCGACGCCGCCCAGGCCGAGTTCTTCCGGGGCAGCGACACCGAGCGCCGCACGGTCTCAAAGTGTCCCAGCCCGTCGTGCTGCCGGGAACCGAGAGCATCACAGAGCCAGCGCTGGCGGGGGGCGGCCTGGCCGTCAGCCAAGGATCGAAGTCAGATCCTGTCCGGTCTTCCGGCGGAGCGACCGTCGTTCTCGAAGTTCCCCGGGGTTGACATGGTCGAGGTCTATCAGTTCCTCGATCGACACGCCTGACGATCAAAAAGAGAAACTTCTCGACTTCAACCATCTGGAATAGCGCGCAAACTACCCTGGTCGGACAACCCCCGCCCACCGGGACCTGGGACGGTTCCACCACCGAAAGCGCTCCATGCCGCGTGACGTGACGCTCGACGATGTTGCGCGAGAGGCGGCCGTGTCGCGAGCGACAGCGTCCCGAGCGCTCAACGGTCGAGCCGGCGTGAAGGAGAACGTCAGACTCCGGATCGAGGCGGCGGCAAAACGGCTCGGCTATCGGCCGAACCGGGCGGCCAGGAACCTCGCGGGAGGGCGGGCTGCGGTGATCGGGCTTGCGCTGAACGGCCGGGATCTCCGGGACAGCCCATACCAGGCCGCCATCTTCCACTACGTCACCGCCGCAGCGGACCACAGGGACGAGGGTCTCATGGTGCTGACCGAACGGGGCGAGCCGAGCGAGGTGGTACAGCGGCTGCTGGGCGACGGGCTGGTCGACGGGGTCATCGTGACGGTTGTTGCGCTGAAGTCCGGCTGGACCGAGGAACTCCTCGACGCGGAGATTCCCACGGTGCTGATCGGCTTTCACCCCGAACGGTCCGATGTCACCGTGGTCGAGGTGGAGAACCGGGAATCCTCGGCCACAGTCGTCGGCCACCTCCTGGACTCCGGTTGTAAACGGGTCGGCGCGCTTGCCGGCACGGGTGTGCGGGTTGACGCCCGGGACCGACTGGACGGCTTCCGGCTGGCCCACGAGCGACGATCGATCCCCGTCGACGAGTCGTTGATCGTCTCCGGGAACTTCAACAGCCTGGACGGCTACCAACAGGCCGACCAGCTCATCGACAACGGCGCGGACGGAGTCTTCGCGGCAAACGACGAGATGGCGGCGGGTGTCTACCGTCGAGCGATCGAGCGGGGGCTTCGCATCCCCGAGGATCTGAGCATTGCGGGGTTCGACGGACACTTCACGTCGCTCGACCGGCCGGGGCTCAGCGCCGGGCAGCCGCTGCTCACATCCGTTGTTCAGCCGTACGAGGAGCTGGCGATGCATGCGGTCGAGTGCCTGATCGAGGCCATCGAGGATCGGCAGACCCCACCGAATCGCATCCTCACCCCGTCGATCTTCTACGGCAACACCACCCGACCGATCACCTGATCGGCGCCACAGGTTCGGGTACTTCAGTTTCATAGGTAAGTTTCTTTATTGTCGCGCCCGGCAGCGCCGGGAACCCTGGAGCCGGTGGTCCGGCCCATCCCGGTCGGAGGGGAAGGCGGAGCTGGCGCGTGATGATGGGTGACAACCGGGGGCGGCGGGTGCTGACCACAGTCGTTGGACTTGGGCTTCTGCTACTGGTGGTTCTTACCGGGGGCGGGCCTGCCGAGGCCCAGACACCGGATCCACCGGCGGAACCCGCAACGGCAACCATCTCCGGTGTGGTCCGTGATGCCGGCGGCACGCCGGTTGGCGACGTGGTCGTCGATCTCTTCCGCCAATCCGGTTCGCAACCCACCGATCGGGGCGAGTTCCTGACCTTCACCCGGACCGACGTCGACGGCCGATACACCTTTGAGGCCGACGCCGACCAGTCGTTCGTTCTGGTGTTCATCGCCCCGGACGGTCGCAACTTCGAGCGTGACCGGTACCTCAGAATGCCGGTCGCAACGGCCGGCGGACAGGACCAGAACGTCGACGTGGCCTTCAGTGCAACAACGGACGCCGTCATCGGCGGTCTGCTGATCAACCAGGACGGAGTGCCGCAATCGGGTCGCGCCACGCTGTTTGCCGCCGGTGGCGACGGTTCCCGCAGCACGTACCTGGGGGCCGACGACATCTCACCGACCGACGGGGAGTTCTCCTTCAACGTGGCACCCGGCTGCTACATCATCGACGTGACCCACGGGAATCTCGGATTCGACGGCAACCGGTGGTTTCAGGCCGCAGGTTGCGTTGAGGCAGGCGAGACCGACCTCAGTATTCGAGCCGTACTGACCGGCAGGATCACCGCTGAGATTCGAGGGACCGTACGGATCGGGGCTGAAGGAGAAGAGCTGCTCCCTGCAGCCGACGTTCAGGTGGAGCTGTATCTGCCCTGTTGCCGCCCCGGCGAGCGAACGTTCCTGCAAACGACTCGTACCGCGGCCGACGGGACCTATTCGTTCACCGCCGCGATCGGTCAGTCTTATCTGATCGTCGTGTTCGCTCCAGAGGGCACAACCTTCCCCGATGGGACAACCGAGGC
>JBCCGJ010000009.1:0-41679 GCA_039029335.1 Actinomycetota bacterium
GGAAGCGGCAGCGTCCCGCAGCCGAGCCGTCAAGCCACCGGACCCGGCGCCCGCCTCGTCGAACAGGGCGGTGAGCGTTGTGGACCCCTTGACCGCCCGCGACAGTTCCCACATCGCGTACGACGGGGCGGCCGAGTCAACCCCGCCCAGTCCGGCGAACAGCCGCATGGCCATGGTCGGCTGGCCGATGGCGGCGCACACGGCGCCGATTACGCCCGGGCCGACCGAAGCGGCGCCACTCTGGTTGATGTGTTGATCGAACATCCGACGAATCAGCGGTTCGAACGACCGGGCCCGATCAAGCAGTTCCTGATTCGACAGCTCCGTCAGGTCCGGCCGCGACTTCCGGGCCTGGTAGCCGTCGGCCCGGTCCGCCTCCAGCTCGTCCTGCTCCATCGTGCCCATAACCCAGCCGAGCCATCCGGCCAGCACCGCTGAACCCTCCTCGGAGTCGTGCCAGTCCTCATGGATGTACGGGGGGACGTCGGGGTGATCACCGAAATAGGCCATGTCGATATCGGCGGCGGACATGCCGGGGGTCCGGACCCCGAACAGTCGAATGTTGGTGGCGCAGAGATAGGCGTAGCCACCAAACATCCCGGACACCTCGGGCCGCCGTTGGCTGAGTCCGACGTCGCCGTAGCCAAGCCGATTGACCGCGCAGTCGTACCAGCCCGCCAGCGTGCCGTTCTCCCACACCAGATCCCAGCCCAGCGGCGAGGGTGGCTCCGGGAGCACCTCGCCAACGTTGGCCCTGGTCCAGAACGGCCACTTGTCGTCGAGCTGGTTGTCCGCAATCCATCTGACATCGGCCATGGCGCTACCCCGTTTCCACGTCCGGCCATGCCCCCTGGCCTGCCGGTGTTGGCCTTTGAACGTATCCCAGCGTTGCCCGCCTGTCGAAGGTCCGCTGGATCGGTCCTGGTAGGTTCACATCAGAAAGGTAGGTCGTCATGGCTTCGATGTCCGACAACGAAATGCAGGCCTTCCTGGCCAAGACCCGGCAGGCCATTCTCCTGCGGACCAATGCCGACGGCACCGCCACTGGTGCGCCGGTCTGGTTCGACTGGGACGGTGAGGTCGTGCAGATCTTCTCGGCTGCCACCGCACCCAAGGTGGAGCGGATTAGGGCCGACCCCCGGATCTCGGTGCTGGTCACGAACGACATCGACGAGGCGCCGGCCTGGATCCGCTTCGACGGGACGGCCGAGCTTGACTGGGAGACCGATGCACGGCCGTTGGCCGTGGACGTGCTCGCGCCCCGCTACTGGGATGTGAACGACCCGGACATTGCGGCCTATCTCGACCAGTGGCGGTCCGCGCCGCCTGAGGCGTTTGTGATCATCAAACTGCGGCCGGATCGCATCGTTTCGAGCGGGTAAGGCCGTCGGCAACGGCGGCGCTCACTCTGTCGCCGTCACGCGGCCACTTATGGCCGCAGGCGCACGGCAGAAGCCCCAGGGACGCGAGCGTCGGCTGCCGGTCGCGGAAGCGTAGGCAAAACACATCATGGTTTCTTTTTGTTCGGCTCCGTACCCTCGCGGACGTGGGCCGGGATGAGGCGGACAACGCTGGGTTTGACCCGAGCCTCGGGTCTCTGCCGCTGCCTCCACCACTACCTCCTACTCCACCAACGCCTCCGCCACCCGCCCCCGGTCAGAGCAACCTGTCAGGTCCGGCATCCGTGCCGGCGGGTATGTCCCCCGAGCAGCTCGATCAGTTCCTTGGTTGCGCGACCTGTGGTGCCAGTCCCACCGGGAGGTTCACGTTCACCGAGCAGGTGGGAGCGTTTATCACCGTCTTGCGGGAGGAAGTCGGTGGCCGACTCTGCCGTGACTGTGCGGTTGCCACCGGACGGGGCGTTCAGAACAAGTCGATCGCCTTTGGCTGGTTCGGTCTCATTGCGTTCTTCTCGAATTTCATGACCCTCGGTCGAAACGCCCGGACCCTGCGCAGGGCGGCCCGTCACGAGCCACCGGCGCCTCGGAACACCCGGACGCTGGATCCCGGCCGTCCCGTCCTCTTCCGGTTCGGGGTATTGGTCCCTCTACTGGTTGTCGGTTTCGTCGGTTACGTCATCGTCGATGCCCGCCTCAATCCTCGTCGAGACTTGAGCGAGATCACCGTTGGTCAGTGCATCGATGCCCCCGGGTTTGGCGATACGTTCGACCAGCTGACGATCCGGCCCTGCGCAGAACCGCACGAGATGGAGGTATTCGCCACCTGGCCCGTTGGCGACGGACTTCGACCGGACAATGCCAAGCTCGACTTCTGTATTCAAGAGTTCGAGTCTTACGTCGGCGCCCATTGGTTCGAGAGCGATCTGGACCTCACCTACTTCGCTCCCGAGAGCCGAGCGGCCGACGCTAACGAACCAGTCATATGTGCGCTGATGGCCTTTGACGGAACCAGACTCAGCGGGACGATGAGGGGCACCGGCGGCTGAGCGGAAAGTTGCAGGCGGCCGAGACATGATGTCGGCCAATCGAAGTCCCGCCCTGGCGATGTCGGCCTAGGCGGTTGACGTCGGCCCGAGGGCGGTTTCTGCGAGACTTCGAAGATGCGGTTCCGCGGTGTTCTGTTCGACTTCAGCGACACCCTCTTCCACATTCACCACGCTGAACGAATCGCCGACCTCATCGAGCTCGGCGCCAACGTCCGGCCGGCAGACATCGAGTCGATTCTCGAAGAGGTCTGGGCGGCCAGTGCGACGCCAGAAGAGCAGGCGAAGGGTCGAGACCTCTCACCGGAGGCGCATCGACGGTGTTGGACCGACCTCTTCCGTCCCTTCGACCGGCTCGCACCCGGTTTGGCCGAGCGGGTGTACGCCGAGATCTCGAACCCCGAGGCGTGGAGCCCCTTTCCCGACAGTATCGACACCCTCCAAGAGCTTCACCGGCGCGGCATCCCCATCGGCATCGTGAGTGACATCGGGTGGGACATCCGTGCCGTCTTCGCCAGGTTCGGACTTGTACCGTTGATCTCCCAGTGGGTGCTCTCGTTCGAGCACGGCGTTGAGAAGCCGGATCCTCGACTCTTTCACGCAGGTTGTGCCGGTCTCGGGACAACGCCGGCCGAGACCCTCATGGTCGGCGACAACGTGCATCGCGATGGGGGCGCCGCGTCAGCGGACCTCACCGCCCTGACCCTCCCGCGCTACGCCGGCAGCGGCGATCGTGGGTTGCGCACGGTCCTCGGCTTGTTCTGACCATGGACACGCCCCACGACCGCTCGGTACCGGCATCTGCTTCGTCGGCTCATCGGGGCCCGGACGATTCGGCGTTCAGGTCCGGGCGACCGAGTGGCGGGTCGCGTTGTGATTCCAGCCCCGGAGTACCAGGTCACTGCGGGGGTGTTCGCTCTCGGGGTCAAGGGTGTCGTTCCCGGAGTAGAGCTGGGCCAACACGGTCTTGCGGCTGTGGGGTGACGTGTTCGGCCCGGAGCTGTGAGCGGTCAGGTAGGAGAGGAAAAGCACGTCGCCCGGTTGGGCCTCGACGGGTACCGCGTCCGCCTGCTGGTGCTCCGCCGAGAACGCCCGGTAGCCGTCGGGATCATCCCAGCGCGCCCGGCCGGAGGTCGACGATCGTTTCCCCTGCCGGTGGCTGCCGGGGTGCACGTACACGCACCCCATGTCGATCGTGGCCGGGGAGAGGTGGATGATGGCAGCCAGCATCGAATCGTCGGCGGTGGGGAAGTACCGCCAATCCTGATGGACGGGAAACGGTGCGCCGGTCCCGGGAGGTTTCAGGAACAGCTTCGAATGGTGGAGTATCACGTCCTGGCCAATCAGGGCTGCAGCGATGTCGACGAATCCCGGGTCGAGCAGCGCTCGAAGCCAGACTGCGGAGTAGCGCTCCACGAAATGGGTGTGGGTGATCTCCAGATCTCGGCCGTCTTCGGATGCGGCCAGGTCCCAGACGGCGTTTGTGTTCTCACCGCTGGTCCGCAGCTGCTGGGTGACTCGGTCGAACTCGATCTCGAGCTCGGCGAGTTTGACGGTGTCGAACACGCCGGGCACGAGGCAGTAGCCGTCTCGGTCATATTGCTCGACGTGGATATCAATCCCCACGAGGAACAAACGTAGTCCTCCCGATCGACCGTGTTCGCTCGGACTGCGTCCTAACCGTTGCTTGGGGTGATGTCGATCTCGATCGCCTTGCTTGTTGGCGTGCGGGAGTGCTCGGCCATCGACCCGATCGGCACCAGGGCGTTCGCCTCGGGGAAGTAGGCCATTGCGGTCCCGACGACCGTGTCGAAGGGCACGGCGACGAAGCGCTCCGCCCTGCGTTCCTCGACGACGCCGTCCTCGGTTGTCCAGTACGACGTGATGTCGACCCGGCTCATCGCCTCGATGCCGCGGGCTTCAAGGTCCGCACGGTTCAGATAGATGACACGGCGTTGATCCTGTACACCCCGATAGCGGTCGTCCAGGCCGTAGATCGTGGTGTTGAACTGATCGTGGCTCCGACTGGTCTGCAGGACGAGCCGCCCGGCCACGCTCGGCTCGAAGACCGAAAGATCCTCGCTGTGGAAGTTCGCCCTACCGGTCGGGGTGTTCCATACCCGCTGCTTTGCATGGTTCGGCAGGTAGAAGCCGCCGTCGTCCATCGCCCGCTCGTTGTAGTTGTCGAAGCCTGGAACGACCTGTTCGATCCGGTTGCGGATCCTGCCGTAGTCGTCGGCAAGCTCCGACCAGCAGACCTGTTCGGTATCGCCGATGGTTGCCTCGGCGATACCGGCGATGATCGCCACCTCCGAGAGAAGGTGCTTCGACGCCGGGCGCAGACGACCCTGTGACTGCTGGACAACGCCGACCGAGTTCTCCGACGTGACGAACTGGGTGCCGGCGGCACGTTCGTCGCGCTCGCTTCGCCCGAGGCATGGCAGGATCAGCGCCCGGGTTCCGGGGATCAGATGTGAGCGGTTGAGCTTCGTCGAAATGTGCACGGTGAGCGAGCAGTTGCGCAGCGCTCGGGCGGTGTAGTCGGTATCGGGGGTGGCCTGGGCGAAGTTGCCGCCGAGTGCCAGGAAGACCTTGCCCGGCTGGTCGCGCATCGCCACGATCGCGCCGACGGTGTCGTAGCCGTGGGCTCGGGGTGACTCGAACGCAAAAACCTCGTCCAGTTTGTCGTGGAACCACGCCGGCATCCGCTCGAAGATCCCCATCGTCCGATCGCCCTGCACGTTCGAATGGCCCCGCACCGGGCAGAGTCCGGCGGCGGGCCGGCCGACCGCACCGAGCAGCAGGTGGACGTTGGTCACCTCGCGAATCGTGTCGACGGCGTTGTGGTGCTGGGTCAGGCCCATCGCCCAGCAGGTGATGAGTTTTCGTTCGCCGCGCAGGATCGTGTCGGTCAGGCGCTCGATCTCGCTCCGGGCGATCCCCGACATGGTCTCGATCTCCGACCAGGTGGTGGCCTCGACCGCTGCCAGGTACTCGTCGATCCCTTTGGTGTGCTCGTCGATGAATGCTCGATCGATCGCGTCCCGGGCGACGATCGATTTGGCCAGTCCTCGGAACAGCGCCATGTCGCCGTTGACCCGAACCTGGAGGTACTGGGAGGCAAGGTCGGTGGCCCGGCCGAGCACACCTCGAACCTTCTGCGGGTGGGCGAACGCCAGGAGCCCGGCCTCACGCAGCGGGTTGATCGCAACGACCTGCCCACCGTTCTTCACCGCTGACTCGAGCGCCGCGAGCATGCGGGGGTGGTTCGTCCCCGGGTTCTGACCGACGCACAGGATCGTGTCGGCGTTTGTGATGTCGTCGAGGGTGACGGTCCCCTTGCCGATGCCGATCGCCGCGCCGAGTGCGGTCCCAGACGACTCGTGGCACATGTTCGAACAGTCGGGCAGGTTGTTCGTGCCGAACATGCGGACGAACAGCTGGTAAAGGAAGGCGGCTTCGTTCGACGCCCGGCCCGAGGTGTAGAAGATGGCGTCGTCCGGTGTCTGAAGCGCCTGGAGTTCCTCGGCGATCAGGTCGAACGCTTCCTGCCAGCCGATGGGTCGGTAGTGCTCGGTATCCGGATCGAGGAGTAACGGCTCGCCGAGACGGCCCTGCCGGTCGTGCCAGTGGTCGGAGCGGCCGGCGAGTTCGCTGATGCTGTGGGCCGCGAAGAACTCGGCGCCGATCGTCTTGTTCATGGCCTCCGAGGCCACCGCCTTTGCGCCGTTCTCGCAGAATTCCGCCGCCGAGCGGTGGTCGTCAGGGTCTGGCCAGGCGCACGAAGGGCAGTCGAACCCGCCGGGCTGATTCAGCAGCGTCAGCGCCCGGGCGCCGCGGGTTGCGCCGGTGTCTCGGAGAATGTGTCGGACGCTGGACACCACCGCAGGCAAGCCGGTGGCCCACTCCTTCGGTTTGGTCACGCGTGGTTCCGCCTCGTCGGCTGGTGGCCGATCGCGCTCGGATTCGCTCATTCGTTCTGCTCGGCTCTTTCGACTGCTAGGCAACATGAACAGCTGCGGTTAGGTACAACCCTGCACGGTAACGGCGCAGATGAGCGAACGGCATAGGTCAACGGTCCGGTTTCAGCTTTCGTGGTGTGATCGGTACGTGGTGTGATCGGTACGTGGCGTGCCCACGGGAGGCGCGACGCTACGCCCGGTGCCCCGCCGGGCGCGCCACCAATCACCAGACCGCCGGCGGGAGCGGTCGAGTCGCCCATTGGAGCGCGTGGTAGCGTCGAATCGTGGCTTCGATACCTCCTACGTACCGCACTCCGCACGGCCTGAACGACGAACTCCGAGACCTGCTCAAACAAAAGGGAACCGCCGTCCTGGGGACCATCAACCCCGACGGTTCGCCGCAGATGACCGTTGTGCAGTTCTCACTGGAAGACTCGGACCGCATGTACATCCCGACGAATCGAACCACTCGGAAGGTCACCAACGTCGCCGATCGCCCCGAGGTCACGGCCCTGGTCGACGTCGGGTTCGGCTGGGCGTCCTGCACCGGTCCCGCACGGGTCATCCACGGCTCGGAGGCCGCCGAGATCAATCGCCGGGTCTACGAACGCCTGCTGAGCGAATCGGGACTTGCAACCATCGGTCGGTTTCTCGAGGCGCACGAGGACAGCACCATCGAAATCACCCCGACCAAGTGGTTGTCCTGGCTGGGAGACGTGATGTTCGGATGGTTCGAGGAACACGGGGTCGACCCCGGCAACCCGAACGAATGGATGCGGGACCTGACCGAGGGGTAGCTCCCATGTCCAACGCCGACTACGCACGGCCCGAGAGGTTCGATGCGGTCCAAGATCCTCAGGTAATCCAGCGATCGGGCTGTCCAGGCAATAGACGAACTCGGCATCACCGTCGAAGAACTGCTGGACATCCTCGGGGTGGAACAAACCTGACCCACGAAGAACACCGAACGCGATGGTCCCAAAACCTCTAAACGCAGCGACGAGCCGGCACCTCTAACTTCACCCAACCAGCGACGTGACGCTCGCGACCGAAACGCGTGGATGGTGCTCCCCGGCGTTGGCATGACCGGAGGCGTCACCGTCGACTTGGGCACCGTCTCGAATGCAAGGGTCGGCGGCGCCCGAGTGGGGCCAGCGAGACTCACCTCGGTTGGTTCATCCGGAGATCTGGCAGAGGATTGCGGATTCGATCGATTCGACTCGTGAGAAGTCGCCCATTCGGAGTGGCAGGAAGGACCATGTGACGCCGTGCTCTGGGATCGCACCGGCGAAGGAGCCTCCGAGTCCGCCCATCCCGACGCCGCCGTGTTCGGGATCGAGCTGCGCGCTGCCGAGCGTCCAGGTGATCTCTTCACCGATTACCAGGTCATGCCCGGCACGCGCCACCTCCATCACTGATGCCGGGAGGGTGCCGTCGAGGACTAGCGACCAGAAACGGGCCAACCCGCGAGCGCTTGCGTGACCGTTCACTGCCGGCACCTCGCCTGTGCGCCACCGTGTGCTGTTCACGAAATCAGCGTCGACCCCGGGATCGGTTCCGAGCGCGGCACGTGCCTCTCGGCTCGTCCAACCGATGGACGACCAGAAGTCCGGGTCGGTCGCGATGTCAGTCACCCGCCCGAGCTCTTCGGGACCAAGACCGATGTGCGCATCAATGTCATGCGCCTCGGAGATCTCGCTGCGGATGAAACTGCCGATCGACTGGCCGGTGGTGCGACGGACAAGCTCACCGATCAGATGGCCATAGGTGAACGCGTGCTCACCATGAGCAGCGCCAGGGGTCCAGAGCGGTTCGCTGGCGGCGATCGCTGCGACCGAGGCGTCCCAATCGAGCAGTCCTTCGATGCTGCCGTTCGGAACACCGATCAGGCCGCAGCGATGTCCGAGGGCGTCAGCGATCGTGCACGCTGCGACCGGGGTGGAGAGCTCCGGCCAGATGGTGCCAAGCGCGGTGGACAGCGAGATCTCCTCGCACTCCACCAGCAACAGGAGCGCACAGGCGGTGAGGGGTTTGATCGTCGAGAACGTGTGGATCAGCGATGCTTCGCGTGCCCGACCGGCCCAGAGATCCACGACCAGCTCACCATCGACGGCAACGGCAAGCGCAAAACCATCGTCGTCCGCCACCGCAAGCTCCTCGGCGAGCGCCTTGATCGCAGCGAACCGCACATCACATCGTCCGTGCACTCCCGCCATATGGGAGAGCGTAGATGAGATCTCGGTCGTCGGATCGGCGTCGGGGTCGGCTGGCACGTTCATCCGAGCATCCGCTTGATTTGTCGCTGCTCCCACGTGGACGGGGACAAAGACGGCCGGTTAAGCCGGACGACAAGCCCGTGTACAGCGATCCCGGCGCCCCACCCAATGAGCGCCCACAGCGACCACCAAGCCGACCATTCACTTGCAATGCCGGCCGAGAGGTTGACCACGAGATTCACGGCGATGTTGACCGCCACACTGCCGACGAACACAGCGACGTGGACGTAGAACACACGCAACTGTGCTCAAGATGCCATCTTGAGCAACTGAGGTAGTCGATTCGGTTCGGCGACGATTCCCGTCTTGATTCTCGACGACCGATCACCTGAAGGCGGCGAGGCGGCGTCGATCAGCCAGGTTGCCATTGCCCTGACCTAATCCGGTTTGAGCGCAGATCGGGCTTTTGCCTGGTCGGAGCTGGGAGCCCGGGACAGGATTTGAACCTGCGACCATCGCTTTACAAGAGCGGCGCTCTACCAACTGAGCTACCCGGGCATGAACCCGAAGGTTCGGCGCTGCCAGTTTAGGGTCCCGGCCTCCCCGCTACGACCCGTTTGCCGTCTGCGAACGGCTGCCGGGCCTCGGGCGTACGGACGGGCGGCGATCCCAACTTGGATCGATTGCCGCCCGCAGCGCCCCCGGTGGGGCTAACTTTGTCCTGAAGTCGGACGCTCAAGATGGTGTATCGCACCACGACGGTTGTTGCGTCACATCCAGGAGTGAACCGTTGCCATGAGAGTCGCAACCGACCAGATCGACGAAGTCCCGGCCATCGCCCCGGAACCGCGCGGCCCGCGCCTGGGTGGCACGGACGTCTTCCGGGGGTCGCTGGTCATTCTGACCGCTCTGGTCATCGGCGGGTTTGTCATCACCCGAGGCCTTGATGAGTCGTCCGCCGAGGACACCACCGCCGAAGCGGTTGCGGACGCCGATGCAGCGGACGACGCCGCCCCGGCCGAGGCAACCACCACAACCGCGGTGGTGACAACCGTTCCGGAGACCACCGCACCGACCGTTGCCGAGACCACCGCGGTGGCACCCGAAGGTCCGGCGGTGCGGGCACCGTCGGAGGTCAAGGTACTGGTCCTCAATGGCGCCCAGACCCAGGGCATCGCCGGTCGGGGCACCGAGGTCCTCCAGGCCGCCAGCTATCAAACCGGCGCGCCCAAGAACGCAACAACCCAGCGGCCCTCGGCTATTTACTACATCGAGGGGTACCAGGCCGAGGCACTGGCCGTCGGTGAGACCTTCGGTCCCGGCCTGGAGACATTGGTTCAGCCGCTGGACCCCGCGGACATCCCCATCGACGACACCCAGGCCGCTCACATCATCGTGGTGATCGGGGCCGATCAGCTGCTGCCGATCTCGTAGCGCCGTCGAACGCTGCCGACCTGCCGCCCCACCGACCCGGGTCGAGCCACGCCGCGACGGTCGACCGTTCGATTTCGTGCTACTACTTGCATCGTGGCAGGCAGGGTTGTTCTTGCGTTCGACAAGTTCCGCGGTTCCGCATCCGCCGCAGAGCTGACGGCGGCCGCCTCCGCGGCGGCAACCGCGGCCGGCTGGCAGGTCACAACAGTCCCGTTGGCGGACGGGGGAGAGGGCTCGCTGGAGGTGCTCGGCGGGGCCAACAAACGGACGACGGTCCCGGGGCCGCTCGGCGAGGCTGTCGAGGCCGGCTGGCGCCTCGACGGCCAGGACGCCTACATCGAGATGGCGGCCGCCTCAGGCCTGGCCCTGCTTGGCGGGCCAGGGCAGAACGATCCGATGCTGGCCGACACCGCGGGGACCGGGCGACTGATCAGCACGGCGATCGAGCTGGGGGCACGAACCGTGTCCGTCATGCTCGGCGGCTCGGCAACCACCGACGGCGGCCTCGGGGCGATCGGCACCATGCCAACCCCCGCCAGGATGAAGGAGATCGACCTGGTCGTCGGGTGCGACGTCGAAACCAGGTTTGCCGATGCGGCGCAGGTGTTCGGCCCGCAGAAGGGTGCGTCGCCGGCCCAGGTCAAACTGCTGACCAGGCGGCTCGAGCAGCTGCAGCAGCAGTACCGGGAAAAGTACGGCGTCGACGTCTCCGAGCTCCCCGGGGCGGGTGCAGCGGGCGGCCTGGCCGGCGGGCTTGTCGCCATGGGAGGCAGGCTGGAATCCGGGTTCGAGATGCTTGCCGAACGGGCGCTGCTCGACGAGCACCTCGCCGCTGCGGACCTGGTCATCACCGGCGAGGGGTTTCTCGACGACGGTTCGTTCCAGGGCAAGGTGGTGGGTGGTGTCCACCGGTGGGCCGGCGTGGCGGGCGTACCGGCGGCGGCGATCGTCGGCCAGGTCGACCTCGACGCCGTGATCCCGGACACGCTGATGGTGCGATCACTTCTTGACCGGTACGACGAGGATCGGGCCTATGCCGAAACAGCGGCGTTGGTGGGGGAGCAGGTCACCGATCTGCTCGACAGGCATCGGCCGTAGCGCACGCGCGCCGACCCGTCACCTGAGTCGATGAGGATCGTCGGGGCTCAGCGGCCCTTGCGGACCAGGTACCAGCCCACCCGCAACACCAGGTAGAGGCCGACCAGAATCAGGGCGAGCCGGAACAGTGCAAGCACGATCCCGACGATCCACTGGGTCGCGAGAAAACCGACCACAATCACTGCGACGAGCAGGAGGATGGTCAGTCCGATGGGGGGTCTTTGCGCTTCGGTAACTGACGCCATGAGAAAATTCTACTTCGACCGGCGCTCGGACGGATATCGGGGATATCCCTGAGATTTCGGTCAGGGTCGTGATGTTTCGCCGTCAGGCGAAACTCATACAACGCGAAGCGTTGCCCCGTGTTAAGCCCAAACCGGCAATTTCGGGCCGATCGGCCGGTCATCGTGGGCCGATGGGCCCAAACAGGTCACGATCGCCGTCGCCGGACCGAAACAGTAAGGGTCGGAGAGATACGGTCCGAAAACCGCACTCACCGACCGGTACATCCGATCGTTCGGCGGAAAGCTACGGCTTCGACGATCGGAGGCGGGAACCGATGAACAGCCGGTGACTCAGGTCACCGGCTGTTTACGTTTTCGGACCGGGCGATCCCGGGGGAATCCGCGTGGAATTAGCACTCTCCTCGGTAGAGTGCTAACTCGAAACCAACCCCTACACACTCACCGACTACGGAGGACGCGCCCCGAATGGCGAAATCAATCTCCTTTGATGACGATGCCCGCCGCAAGCTTGAGACCGGGATGAACACCCTGGCCAACGCGGTGCGGGTGACACTGGGCCCCAAGGGCCGGAATGTGGTGCTCGACAAGAAGTGGGGTGCGCCAACCATCACAAACGACGGCGTCTCCATCGCCAAGGAAATCGAGCTGGAAGACCCGCTTGAGGCCATCGGCGCCGAGCTGGTCAAAGAGGTGGCGAAGAAGACCGACGACGTCGCCGGTGACGGCACCACCACCGCAACCGTTCTTGCCTGGAGCATGGTCGGCGAGGGCATGCGCAACGTCGCCGCAGGCGCAAACCCGATGTCGCTGAAGCGAGGCATCGAGGCCGGCGCTGAGGCCGCGGTCGCCAGCATCACCGATTCGGCCTCCGAGGTCGACGACAAGGAGCAGATCGCCCAGGTCGCCGCCATCTCGGCCAACGACCGACAGATCGGCGAGCTGATCGCCGACGCCATCGACAAGGTCGGCAAGGACGGTGTTGTCACCGTCGAGGAGTCCAACACCTTCGGTATGGAGCTGGAGTTCACCGAGGGCATGCGGTTCGACAAGGGCTACATCTCCCCGTACTTCGTCACCGACCAGGATCGGATGGAAGCCGAGCTCGACGATCCGTACATCCTGCTGGTCAGCTCAAAGATCTCCGCGGTCCGTGAGCTTGTCCCGGTTCTGGAGGCCGTCATGCAGAGCGGCAAGCCGCTGCTGATCATCGCCGAGGACCTCGAGGGTGAAGCGCTGGCCACCATGGTGGTCAACCGAATCCGGGGCACCATCAACGCCGCAGCGGTCAAGGCCCCGGGCTTCGGCGATCGTCGCAAGGCGATGCTGCAGGACATGGCCATCCTCACCGGCGGCCAGGTCATTTCCGAGGAGGTCGGTCTCAAGCTGGACGCGGTCACCCTGGATCTGCTCGGCCAGGCTCGCAAGGTCACCATTTCCAAGGACGAGACCACCATCGTCGAAGGTGCCGGTGAGAAGGACGACGTCGAGGGCCGGATCTCCCAGCTCCGGGCCGAGATCGACAACACCGACTCCGACTATGACCGGGAGAAGCTGCAGGAGCGGCTGGCCAAGCTGGCCGGCGGTGTTGCGGTCCTCAAGGTCGGCGCCGCCACCGAGGTGGAGCTCAAGGAGAAGAAGCACCGGATCGAGGACGCGGTCAGCACCACAAAGGCCGCCATCGAGGAAGGCATCGTCACCGGTGGTGGCGTGACCCTGCTCCGGGCTCAGGCTGCGGTGAAGGCCCGGTCGGACGAGCTCTCCGGGGACGAGGCAACCGGTGCCCGCATCGTCGAGCGTGCGCTTCAGCAGCCGATCCACCAGATCGCCATCAACGCCGGCGAAGAGGGTGGCGTGGTGATCGACCGGGTCCGTCAGCTCGAAGGTTCGCACGGCTACAACGCGGCAACCGGTGAGTATGAGGACCTCAAGGCCGCCGGTGTCATCGACGCCTGCAAGGTCACCCGGTCCGGTGTCCAGAACGCCTCATCGATCGCCGGCCTGTTCCTCACCACCGAAGCGGTTATCACCGATGCCGTTGCCGACGACGAGGACGACGACCACTAGGTCTTCGGTCCCTGCCCGCAAACCTCCTCCCGAAATTTGGGTCGGTCACCCACAAACGTTGTGGGCGGGCCGCCCAAATTTCCGGGGGGCGGCGGGCGGTACGGCGGCAGTAGCCTGAAGACGTGGTTCGTTCACGTACCGACGAAGCGCTGACAAGGCGATTCAACGGCCGGTTGGCCGGCCTGGCGCCCGACGAGTTGATCGTTGAGGAGCCGCTGACCATCCACCTCGACGACAACGTCGTCGCTTCCACCATGCGGACCCCGGGTCACGACTTCGAGCTGGCGGTCGGGTTCCTCCACGCCGAAGCGGTCCTCGAACCGCATTGGGTGACCGGTATCCGTTACTGCGGTACCGGCACCGCCGCCGAGAGCGAGTTCAACGTGGTCTCAGTGGAGACCGGTGGTCGGGCCCCGGCGCCTGCCGCTCGGCTCGGTTCGATCTCCTCGTCCTGTGGCGTCTGCGGCACGGAGGCGATCGACACGCTGACCGAACGGCTCGACGTGCTGCCCGAGCGGCAGCCGTGGGACCTCTCGCTCCTGGTCTCCCTACCGGAACGGATGCGGGATCAACAGGAGCTGTTTGACGCAACCGGCGCCGTCCATGCCGCCGCGGCGGCCCACCGCAACGGGAACCTGCTGGTGGTACGGGAGGACATCGGACGGCACAACGCCGTGGACAAGGTCACCGGGCGGCTGCTCCTCGACGGCAAACTGCCGGCCACCGAGTTGGCCTTGGTGGTCAGTGGTCGAGCATCGTTCGAGATGGCCCAGAAGGCGTGGGCCGCCGGCTTCACCGCCCTGGTGGCGGTCTCCGCCCCCTCGGCCCTTGCGGTCGCCACCGCCCGCCGGGCCGGCTTGACGATGGTCGGCTTCACCAGGAACGGCCAGGCCACGGTCTACAGCCCGGAAGGCGGCGTCGGGGCGAACTGACCGAGGAGGTCGGCATCGCCGATCGGGGCGCCTACCGGCGGTTTCGGCTGATCAACCCGGCGCCGAGCAGGATCAGTGCGGTGCCGAGCAGCTCGATCGGTCCGACGGACTCGCCCCGGACCACCACGCCGAGCACTACTGCGACCACCGGGACCAGATAGCCCACCAGGGCGCTTCTCGGTGCGCCGATCCGGCCGTTGAGGATGGCAAAGATGGTCCTGGCCAGGCCGGTGCCGAGCACCCCGAGGAGCACCAGCGCACCGAACGACGACCAACTGAACGACGAGTCCCGCAACCCCCAGAGGCCCCAGGGGGCGAGCAGCACCGCACTGACCACCATTGCCCAGGCGATGATCGACGCGCCGCCGTAGGCCTGAGCCAGCGGCGGGAGGAAGTTGTTGGAGATCGAGTAGCCGAGCACCGCCAGCGCGATGAACAGCACTCCGACGGGTTCGGCGTCCGTCCCGGACAGGTTGGCCGCACCGAGCAGGACGGCGCCACCCATACCGACCAGCAGCCCGAGGATCTGGCCGGCCGGCGGTGCCTTCCGCAGCATGGCGACGGAGATCAGCAGCGTGAGGATCGGACCGATCGAGTTGAACATGCCGGCCACCGAGGAGTCGACCCGCTCCTGAGCCAGCGGGAAGAACAGCGCGGGGAACATGTTGCCCGCTATGGCCACCACCGCAACCGCAGGCCAGGCGACTCGGGGGATGGGCTGGCGGGACGCCGGCACCAACCACAGCACCGCCGCACCGAACACCATCCGGCCGCAGGCGATGACACCGGGGTGGAACGAGTCGAGGCCGATCGCGATCCACAGGAACGACGACCCCCAGATCAGCGACGTCAACAGGAGGAGACCCCAATCGCCCCGGTCGAAGCTGCCGGTATTGGTCCCGTCTGCGGTAAACCGGCTTATCGGTGCGGACACCGTCGCAGGCTACCGGCGGGCCGTCATGCCGTGGCGGTGCGGCGGTCCCAACGTTGTCGGCTGTTCTGGCCGGGGCCGACAGGGCATCCAACGATCCGACGATTCGGGTCGACGGTTCCTACACTTGAGCAGGTGAGCTACTCGCCTTCGCCCAGCATCGGGCTGACCGTTCTGCACCTCTTCTTCAAGCCGACGCCGTTTGCCGACCGGGATCAGGTACTCGCCGCATTCGACCGGGCCAAGGATCGGGAGACCCAGGTGGTCACCGCCTCGATGCTCGGTCACAAAGCCGACCTGGCCGTCATGGGGCTGAACAATGACTCCTGGGCGCTCCGGGAGCTGCAGTCCGATCTGGTCGGCGCCGGGCTCGAGCTTGTGGACAGCTACGTGTCCATCACCGAGGTCAGCGAGTATGCCGCCGGTGTCCCGGACGAGATGAAGCAGGCCAGGCTCTACCCCCAGCTTCCGCCGGATGGCAAGGAGGCGTGGTGCTTCTACCCGATGAGCAAACGACGGGTCGAGGGGCAGAACTGGTACACCACGCCGTTCGACGACCGCAAGGACATGATGTACGAGCACGGGTCGTCCGGCCGACAGTTCGCCGGTCGGCTGGTCCAGCTGATCACCGGCTCGACCGGCCTGGACGACTATGAGTGGGGTGTGACCCTGTTCGCCGAGCACCTCGATGACCTCAAAGAGGTCGTCTACACCATGCGTTTTGACAAGGCATCCGCCGAATTCGCCGAGTTCGGACCTTTCTATACCGGACTAATCGCCGAACCCGCAGACGCGCTCACCGGCATCGGCGTGACCTGATTCGCCGTATGCCCTGGTAGAGCGGCCCCTCGGATGCGTTCATTCGCATGGAAGATGGGCCAAATGGGTAAATGCCTGCCTACTCTGTATCCATGAGCGGTCTCGATGACTCGACTGAGCCCGCAGAGCAGACGGCTCCAGAGGCTCACATTCAGGGGGAAGCAGCTACCGAGGTGACAGCCCCCGGCCAGGCGGCCACGTCCGGCATGGATTCCGGCCCGGCCGCCGCCCCTCCGGAGACCCCGGAACCCGCAGCCGTCGCCGAATCGGCCCCAACGGCCGCATCCGAGTCCGCCACCCCCGAGTTTGACGATGCCGAGCGGCCGGAGGTCCCCGCCGTCGAATCCCATCCGCAGACTGTTGCCGAATCGGCTGCCGACGCCGGGCCCGCCGAGGCCATTGAGGCCGAACCCGCTGAGCCGGCCACGCCCGCCGTGACCGAGGAGCTTTCCGGGCCCGAGCCCGCGGTCGAGGTCGAGGCGGAGGCGAATCCCGCAGCGGAGGCGCCACGGCCGGTCGAGCCCGAACCGACCGAGTCGGCCCCGGCCGAGGTGGCTGCCGAATCGTCCGCTGCTCCCGAGCCCGAGCCTGCTCCGCCCGCAGAAGTGGCCGCGGACCCGGTCGCTGCTCCCGAGCCCGAGCCTGCTCCGCCCGCAGTAGTGGCTGCCGAGCCGGCCGCTGCTCTCGGGCCCGAGCCTGCTCCGGTCGCCGAGGTGACCGCCGAGCCGGTCGCTGCTCCTGCGCCCGAACCTCCTCCGGCGATTGAGTCGCAGCCTGTCCCGGCCGCCGAAACGGCCGCTCCTGAGCCCGAATCGGCCCCGGCGCCCGAGCCGGCCCCGACTCCTGCGCCACCTGCACCTGCACCTGCGGCTGCGGCGCCGGAGATCGGCACCACGGCGGAACCGGGGAGCGCACCGACCGCACCACCAACGTCCGCCCCACGGCCGAAGCCGATCACCGAGACCGGCAAGATCGTGGAGGGAGTTGTCACCGCGGTCTCGGCCGACAGCGTGGAGCTGACCCTGGACGACGGCCGGACCGCGGTCATCAACCGGCGGAACTTCAGCCTGACCGACGAGGAACCGTCCGCGGTCCTGTCGGTCGGTGACCGGGCGTTCGGCGCGGAGCTGGCCAGGGAGGATCCGAAGGCCCGGGTTGTGCTGTCGCGAACCTGGGCGCTCAAGCGTCAGGCCTGGGAGAAGATCGTCGAGAAGGCCAACAACAACGAGCTGATTACCGGCAAGGTGGTGTCGACCAGCAAGAAGGGTCTGGTTGTCGACGTCGGGGTCCGCGGGTTCATCCCGTCGTCCCACCTCGAGCTGAATCCGGTGACCGACATGTCGCCCTACCTCGACCAGTCGCTCGAACTGAAGGTGCTGGAGGTCGACCCTCGCCGGGAGAAGCTCGTGTTGAGCAGGCGGTCGCTCCTGCTCAAAGCCCAGCGCAAGGAGGTCCAGGAGCTCCTTCAGGCACTCAAACCCGGTGAGGTCCGGACGGGCACCGTCGCCTCCCTCGCCGACTACGGGGCCTTTGTGGACCTGGGCGGCGTGAGTGGTCTTGTCCACATCTCCGAACTCAGCTGGCAGCGGGTCTCCAAGCCGGCCCAGGTGGTGTCGGTCGGGGAGGAGGTCCAGGTGAAGATCCTGGACGTCAAACCGAAGAAGAAACTGATCAGCCTCTCCATGCGGCAGATCACCCCGGACCCGCTGCTGTCGATCGAGGTCGGCACGGTTGTGTTCGGTCCGGTCACCAGACTGGTCGACTTCGGAGCGTTTGTTGCCATCGGCGAGTTCGAGGGCCTTGTCCACCTGTCCGAGTTGGCGGAGTACCGGGTCTCCACTCCGGAGGAGATCGTGGCCCCCGGTGACGAGGTCGGGGTGAAGATCCTCTCGGTCGACCCGAAGCGCCGCCGCATCGAGCTGTCGATCAGGCGGGCCGCCGAGTACGGCGGCTGAGAACAGGATGCCCCGTTTCCCGCGGCGGAAGTGGCAGTCTGGAGAGGTGGCCAGGACGTCAGCGGCACCGGATGCAGCATCGGAGAACCCGGACCAGAAGAACCCGGAGACCCCAACCCAGGATGACCGGAGTGCCCAGGCGGCGCGCGACGACCAGCTCCTCCGCTCCTATGCGGACGCCCTGGCCGATGAGGTGGAACGGGCCCTACCCGGCTGGGTTGGCGCCGCGGTGGCGGCCAGAACCGGCGGCCGAATCCCGCACCAGCTCGCCGATGCGGTCGCCGGTGCCGGCACCGAGGCCGCCGCCGATGTCGGTGGGCAGGTCCGATCCCTGCTCGAGCTGGACATCGACGATCAGTGGACCAACCCGTTGACCCTGGTCAGGACGGCCATCAAATACCCGAACCAGGTCCTCCGTGACGCCGGTGTCGCCCCCATCAGCCGGGACGCCCAGTCCGAACGGTTCCACCCCGAAGACGTCTACGGGCTTATCCCGTCGTCCTTCGCCGATCTCGGCCCGACCGCCCATGACCTGGGCCTCAGCTGGGGTGCGGCGAAGGCTCACGTTCATCTCCGGCGCCGACGGGCCGAGGAGGTCTCGTGACCGTCGTCGCCCACATCCCGAACCTGTTCGACCGCTCTCGCTTCTCCGGCAAGGCGACCTTTGTCGAGACACCGGAGGAGGCGAAGGCCCTCAACCCCACGCTGGTCATCGTGGACCTCGACCGGTGCGAAGACCTCGAGGGGTTCCGCATTGACGGGCCGTCGGTCATCGGCTTCGGCCCTCACGTGGACACCGACCTGCACAGGCGGGCCGAAGCGTGCGGGTACACGGAGGTCCTGGCCCGATCGGTGTTTTTCCGGCGGCTGCCCGAACTCCTGGTCGACCGATAGCCCGTCACCACCGATCGGCTACCTAGACTGCTTCGGTAGTGAGCAGCTCTCGGACCCCACTCCTGGTCGATCCGGAACGGAAAGGCCGGAACTACACCATCGCCCATGCCGCCGAGACGGACCGGTGGTTCCGCGAGCTGGCCGACGAGGTGCTGGACTCCCTCGACGACATCGCGTTGCTTGCCGTTGGCGGCTACGGCCGGAACGAGCTGTGCCCCTTCAGCGATGTCGACGTTGTTCTTGTGCACGGCGAGAAGGTCGACGGGGCTGAGGTGGCCGAGGCGCTTTGGTACCCGGTGTGGGACCGAGGTCTGAAGATGGGCTACGTGGTTGTCACCCCGAAACAGGCGGAGCGATTGCTGGCTGAGGAGTTCGAGTGGGCAACGTCGTTCCTCCACACCAGGCTCATCGCCGGGGACGAGGCGCTGGCGGCCCAGATCGACGAGCTGGTCGACCGGACCTGGGCCACGCGGGGCGAGGAGTTACTGGAGCACCTGGCCGGAACGGTTGCGTCGCGGCACGACGCCCGTGGTGACGTTGCGTTCCAGATCGAACCCCACCTCAAGGAGGGGCGGGGTGGGCTCCGGGACGTCCATGCCCTGGTGTGGGCCAACCGGGCAAGCCCCGGTTTCGCCGACGACTTTCTGCACGAACTGACCGAGGACGTCGACACCCTGCTGGAAGCCAGGGTGGAACTGCACCGACTGGCCGGCCGAGCCGGTGACATTCTGACGCTCGACGATCAGGACGGTGTTGCCGAAGCCCTCGGTGACCAGGACGGACAGCAGCTGATGCTGCGTCTCGCGCTGGCCGCCCGGCGGATCGCCTGGTACAGCGATGAAGCCTGGAGCCGATGGGAGCGAGCCAAGACCTACGGCAAACCAAGCGGGCTTCGTCGCCGGGTCACCCCGTCCCCGCCGCTTGCTGCGCCATCGGTCCCCGACGTCTCCCAGTTCGAATCGGTCAAGGGGCTTGTTGCCATTCGGGAGGACATCGAACTGTCGGCGGATCCGCTGCTCCTCCTCCGTCTTGCGGTGATCGCTGCCGAAACGGGGCTGGTGATGAGCCGCCGCAGCCTCGACCAGCTGGCCGAACACGGCATGGAGATCCCCGAGCCGTGGAGCGCCGAGGCCCGGACGCTGTTCGCCGCACTGTTCCTGGCCGGGCGGGCCGCCATTCCGGTCGTGGAAGACCTGGATCAGTTCGGCTTGATGGAGCGGCTCATGCCGGAATGGGCCAAGGTCCTGTGCCGTCCCCAGCGGAACGTGATGCACACCTATACCGTCGATCGCCACCTGTGCGAGACGGCGGCCAACGCATCCGCGCTGGTCGATCGGGTCGCACGGCCGGATCTGCTGGTTGTCGGGTCGCTCCTCCACGACATCGGGAAGGGATATCCCGGGGATCACACCGACGTTGGCATGGAGATCATCACCGATGTCGGGGAGCGGATGGGGTACCCGCCGGAGGAGCTCGGGGTGCTGGTGGACCTGTGCCGGCACCACCTGCTGCTGCCCGATGTGGCCACCCGGCGGGACCTGTCGGATCCCGGGACCATCAAGGCGGTTGCCGCCGCGGTCGACTCGGTCCCGTTCCTGGAGATGCTGGCCGCCCTGACCGAAGCGGACTCGATCGCCACCGGTCCGTCCGCCTGGGGGTCATGGAAGGCCGGGCTGCTCGGTGAACTGGTAGACCGGACCGTCCATGTTCTGGAAGGCGGCGACCTCCAAGATGTTTCCTCCGACTTCCCGACCCCGGAGATCCGGACGATGATGGCCGCCGGTGAGCGGGTCCTGCACGGCGAGGGCACCACGTTCACCGTGGTCGAACCGGAGCGGCTCGGGCTGTTCACCACCATGGCCGGTGTCCTGGCGGTCTGCGGCCTCGAAGTGCTGGACGCATCGGCGTACTCAGAGGATCAGGAGCAGCTCAACGGCACCCCGAACGGCGGTTCGGCTCCCGGGGGTCCGGCTCCCGGCGGCGAGGCAGGCGGCGGTGAAGGCAACGGCGTCGGTCAGCCGATGGCGGTCTGCCAGTTCGTGTTGCAGCCGCCCCGGAGTGGTTCCGTCGACTGGGACCGGGTTGTCGACGTGGCCCGCCAAGCCCTTGACCGGCGCCTCGCCCTTCAGGCCAGGGTGTCCCGCAAAGCCAGGGAGCAGGCCAAGTACCGACGGCGTCTGGCCGCCGAGGAGCCGGCCCGGGAGATCGTTATCGACAACAACATCTCCGACGTCGCCACGGTCCTGGAGGTGCACGCCCCGGACCAGATCGGTCTGCTCTACCAGCTGACCCAGGTGCTCCACGAGTTGCAGCTGGACATCAGATCGGCCAAGGTCCAGACGCTCGGCCCTGCCGTGGTCGACAGCTTCTACCTGCGCGATGCCGCCGGGAACAAGGTGACGGACAAAGATCTGGTCGCCGAACTTCGGCTGGCCCTACGAGAGACGATCAGCGAGTGAGCGACAGCCAGGAACAACCAAAAACGGTGGGTGCGTCGTCGCTGCATCGATGGTCGGAGACCCTGGCCTCGATCGCCAGGACCGGCCTGGGGTTCACCCAGAGCAGCTACGAGATCGAACGGTACGAGGAGATCCTGGCCGTCGCCGCCGACATCCGGGTCGCGGCGGACGAGCTCTCGAACGAACGGAACCCCGAGGAGTACGTGGCCGCCGACGTACTCAAGGCCGCTTGGCTGCGATCCGTCGGGTCGGGTGTGCCGGGATACGTCACTCCGAAGGTCGCGGTCGGTGCGGTCGTCGGTGACAAGAGCGGTCGGCTGCTGCTCATCCAGCGTTCGGACTCCGGCGTCTGGCTCTACCCGACCGGCTGGGCCGACGTCGGGTATTCACCCGCCGAGGTTGCCGTAAAGGAGGTCCGGGAGGAGACCGGCATCATCTGCGAGGTGATCCGGCCGATGGCCATCGTCGACGGCCTCCGAGCGGGGTTCAGCCGAGTCCCGCTGTACAGCCTTGTTTTTGTCTGCCGGGCCGTCGGCGGGGAGCTGGCCCCGCACCCCCAGGAGTGCCTCGATGCCGGCTGGTTCACCAGGGACGACCTGCCGTCACCGATCGCCAGCTTCGACCGCTGGGGCGAGGAGGCGTTCAACGCCATCGACGGCACCTCGTCCACGGTCAGCTATGACCGGCCGAGGAACCCGATCTGGCGGGGTAGAGCGGAGTAGGCGCCGGAGTGGCGGGCCGATCTACTCCCGGTCCCGGAGGAACTGCTCAAGCTCCTCGATCAGCTCCGCCCCGGACTCGGGCCGCATGCTGCGGTCGTACTCCTCCTCGAGGCGGGCGACGTACTCGGTGGTTTCGGCGTCCTCCTCGACCAGATCGTTGATCTGCCGCTCGTAGGCGGCGGCGCCGATCTCCAGCGCGGTGCTCGGGATGGCCAGGTTGAGCAACTGCGCCACTCGGTTGACCAGTGCAAGCGCCGCCTTCGGTGAGGTGGCGTGCGGGACGTAGCTCGGCACGGTACCCCACAGCGAGATCGATCCGTGACCGCTTGCCTGCAGCGCATCGTGGACTACACCGACGATCCCTGTTGGTCCCTCGTAGCTGGACGGCTCTAGGTCCAGCTTCTCGATCAGCTCCGTGTCGTAGCCTGCGGAGTAGATCGTTGCGGGCCTGGTGTGGACCACATCGGCGATCAGCGCCCCGAGGGAGATGACCAACTCGACGTCGAACTCCTCGATCATGGCCACGATCTGATCGGTGTAGGTCCGCCAGCGAAGCTGCGGCTCGTGACCGACCATGACGATCAGGTCCCGACCGGCGTCCTCGGACCGGACAACAGCAAACGTGTTCTCCGGCCAGTCGATCTCCCGGGTCTCGCCGTCCAGGCGCACATGGGGCCGCGATGCGGTGAAGTCGTAGAACTCCTCCGGGTCTATCGAGGCGAAGACCGAACCTCCGAACCGGTCACGGATGTGCCTGGCGGCCGATGAGGCGGCATCCCCGGCGTCGTTCCAGCCCTCAAAGGCCAAGATCATGACCGGGTCCTGCAGGTCGGGCCGATCCGCCGTCCAGTGGATATATTCCATTGCCTCTACAGTACACCGGGCGGGCCCGGTGTCGGCCAGCGGGTGAGCGTCACCGTCACCGTCACCGACAACGGCTACGGCTACGGCAACGGCTTCGAACCTGTCCCGGCCCGGCCCTGTCCAGCAGCGGCAGCCCCGTGGCAGTCGTGGTGGTAGTCGTGGTGGCAGTAGTCGTGGTGGTAGTAGTAGTGGCAGTGGCACGGTCCTCGACCGGGAAGGACCCCCTCAGGCGGATGGACGCGGTCACCGGATAGCCTCTGACGGTGGACATCATCGAGGTGACAGATCTGGAGGCGTACGGAGCCGAGAAACTGGTGGCTGCGTTCGACCGGCTGATCCCCCAGCTTTCGTCCTCAAGCCCGCCGCCGTCCCGGGAGACGCTGGCCTACATCGCCGGTTCCGAAGCCTCCCATCTGCTCATCGCAGAGGAGGACGACCACATCTACGGGGCCATGGTTCTGGTGGTCTTCACCATTCCGACCGGTATCCGGGCCTGGATCGAGGACGTCGTCGTCGACGAGGCGGCGAGGGGGAAGGGTGTCGGCGCCCTGCTCAACCAGACCGCGCTGGACATGGCAAAGGAGATGGGGGTCAAGACGGTCGACCTGACGTCCCGGCCCAGTCGGGAGGCGGCCAACCGGCTGTACCAGCGGCTGGGGTTTGTCGCCCGGGACACCAACGTCTACCGCTACAAGTTCTGAGGCTCGGCCGCGGGCCCGGGAACAGCGAAACCCCCGATACCGGCACGGGCCACCCAGAACGCACAACGGCCCGGCGCACAACCGCCGGCGCCCCGATGATTGGTTGACGCCGATCGTCCTGCCCGGACATGCTTGTCCTAGCGTGCTCAACCGGAGGGGCCCAATCTGAGCACGTACGCAGCCGAGGTTGCGTCAACATCGAGGAGACAAGCGCCATGGCGTGGGTAATTGGAATAATCGGATCGATCATTGCGGGGGCCATCATCGGCTTCATCGCCCGGGCGATCGTGCCCGGCAAGCAGGACCTGTCCATCCCGATGACGGCCGGTCTGGGCATCGTGGGTATGTTGCTCGGCCAGATCGTCGGGCGGGTCATCACCCCGGACAACGAGGGTGTGCCGTGGATCGCCGGCGTTCTGTGCGCGGTGGTTGTGCTGTTTGCCCTGGTCAGGACCGGGAACCTGTCACGGTTCCAGTCCAACTGACCGGGCGATCACCAACGCATGCAACCCGGGTGAACGGATGACGATTGGGCGGTCGGCACGGTCCGGCCGCCCGATCAACCGCCGTCCCCGGGGTCCGGGACCACGTTGGTCTCCTCGTCGATCTCGCCACCACGAATGTCCTGATCACTGCTGACCACCTGTGTTGTCGGGCCGACACCCGGACGCTGGATCAGCGATACCCGGCCGTCGGCCTCAAGCAGGTACAGCTCGCCGACGGCGTCCTGGCCGAACCCGACCACCTGGCCGGTCGCCCGGTCGAACAGCATGTTGGCCACGGTGATTCGACCGTCATCGGTGGCCTCCAGGCCGAACACCTCGCCGGTGCAGAAGTCGGCAAAGAGATACACCCCTTTGAGCGGCCGGTTGAGGTCACCCCGGTAGGCATACCCGCCGGTGATCGAACACCGGCCGTTGCTGTGGTCATAGGTGAAGATCGGCGGGCGGTGATCCGGCGGGAACTCGTCACCGGAGAACAGGCGGTCCCCCTCGGCGATGTTCCAGCCGAGGTTTGCGCCCCGCCCGGCCCGCTCCTGGCCGTTTCGCAGCAGGTTGATCTCCTCCAGTTCGTTCTGGCCGACGTCGGCGATCCACAGGTCACCGGTCTCCATGTCGAAGGAGAACTTCCACGGGTTTCGCACCCCCCACAACCAGATCTCGTCGCGGCCGTCCGAGCTGCCGGAGAACGGGTTGTCGGCCGGCACCTGGTAGGGAAGTTCCTCACCGGGCTGAGCCGGGTCGATCCGCAGGATTGACCCGAGCAAGGTGTTGCGATTCTGGCCATGGTCGCCCGGATCGCCCGAACCGCCGCCGTCACCGAGCGCCCAGTACAGGAACCCGTCCGGTCCGAAGCTGACCTGGCCGCCATTGTGGTTCGACTGGGGTTGGTCGACGACCATCAGAATCCGCTCGCTGTCGGGAAGGGCGGCGATGGTGCCCATCTCATACTCGGCCAGAACGGAGCGGCCGTTGTTGTCGCTGTAGCTGACGTAGAGCAGCCGGCCGTTGCTGGAGAAGGCGATGCCGAGCAGACCCCGCTCGCCGCCGTCGGACACCTTGTCCGTGATGTCCAGCACCACGGTATTCATCAGCCGCAGCGTCTGAGCCTCCCCGTCCAGGTCAACCCGGCGCTGGATCTGGCGGACCCGGCCCGGTCGCTCGGCGATCCACAGGTCATCACCGCCCGCCCGGTCGCTGAGGGCGGTGGGGAACTCCAGCTGAGCCAGCGTGACCAGCCGAAGCTGCTGGCCTTCCCAATCCTGCTCGGGCAGCGGGTCGAGCGGCTCGCTGACGGTTGTGGTGGTCTGGATGGTGGTGATGGCCTCCTCCGGAATCGTCCGGCGGGTCGACGTTGTCACCTCACCGGAGACCGTTCCGTCCGATGCGTCGCCGCCGAGCGACAAGCTGTCACCATCCCTGCTTGCACAGGCGGACGCAACAACGGCAAGTGCGAGCAGCGCACAGAGGAACTTCGGCTTCATACAGTCCTTTGAGTAGGGGCCTTTCGCATCGGGGCCGGTCCGCCTCATTCGGCACGCCGCCTGAGTACCTGATCGTAGGCGACGAGCATGCGGTTCGGATGGTCACGACTTGCGGTCACCCCGCCGGTACCCTGACCGGGGTGACCCGGTTGTCCCACAAGCTGCTCGCCGTGCTCGGCACGGACGTCGGGGTTGTGCTCCGGTACCTCATCACCTCGGCGATCAACGTGGTCAACCATCAGTTGTTGCTGCAGATGGCACTCCGCTGGTGGGGGTGGAGCGGCGGTGTGGCGAACGCCTTCGCCGCCATGATCGCGGTCATCCCGGCCTACCTGCTCAGCCGGTACTGGGTGTGGGAGGTCAGCGGACCCAACAGCGTCAGGCGGGAGGTCGGCCCGTTCTGGATCATCGCCGTCCTCGGCCTTGTCCTGTCCACCGCTGCGGCCGAAACGGCGGATCGGCTGTTCGGCTCGGATCTGCTGGTGTCGGCCGGCAGCCTCGCCGGGTACTTCGTGGTGTGGCTCGGCAAGTTCGTCATGCTCAACGTCGTCTTCCGGCAACCCGATGAGGAGCCCGGCCGGACTGCGGTGCGGACCGGTCGGCGGTAGGTAGACCGTGCCGGTTGACCCACTGAGCGACGATGAGCTGGCGGCGGCCGAAGCGGCCCGAGGCTTCATGCCGCCGGACGAGGGTCTGGCCCTCAGTGCCGCAGCGGCCACCGCCGACCCCGACCTCGGCCCGATGCTCGAGGTGGGCAGCTACTGCGGCAAGTCGGCGTGTTACCTGGGGCCGGTGGCCAGGACGATCGCGACGGTGCTGTTCTGCGTTGACCATCACCGGGGCTCCGAGGAGAACCAGGCCGGTTGGGAGTGGCATGAGCCCGACCTGGTCGATCCGGCGATCGGGCGGATGGACACCCTGCCGGTCTTCCGGCGGACGATCCACGACGCAGGCCTGGAGGATGTGGTGATCGGCGTCGTCGGCGACTCACCGACGGTGGCTCGGAACTGGGCGACGCCGCTGTCGTTCCTGTTCATCGACGGTGGTCACGGGGTCGAACCCGCTCGGTTGGATTACGATCTGTGGACCCGGCATGTCGCCGTCGGGGGTCTCCTGGCCATCCACGACGTGTTTCCCGATCCGGCGGACGGTGGTCGCCCGCCGTACGAGGAGATCTACCTCCCGGCGGTACGCTCCGGCCGGTTCACCGAGATCGGCGTGACCGGCTCGCTTCGGGTCCTTCGGCGCACCTGAGCACGTCCGCCGAGTCACCGATCAGCGTCCTCCGCATGCGGTCCGCAGTTTGCGGTTCGCGGTCTGCGGCCGGGATTCGCCGACTACGGGTGGGTAATGAACAGGTTGCTGGTCGGGTTCCGGCCGTCCAGTGCGTCAGCGGCCAGGATGACCGCGCCCGCGGTGTAGCTGCTGCGCTCCTGATCCGGGAAGTGGACGAGTTCCGGAAACACCAGACCGGTGAAGTACGCGCCGTCATCGTCCCGGAGCCGCTGAGCCCAGGTGAAGAGCTGCTCGGCCCTGGCCCGATCACCGGCCGCCAGCAGTGCCATCACACACTCGCAGGTCTCCGCCGCGGTTACCCACGGCCGGTCCGAGACGCACCGAACACCTTTGTCCATCATGACAAAGGTCTCCCAGCCGTCGGCCATCCGCTTCGCCGCATCGTCGCCGGTCACGGCACCGGTCAGCACCGGGTAGTACCAATCCATGGCCCACCGGTTCTTCGGCTCGAACGCCTCCGGCATGTTGGCGATCACGTCGACCAGCCGGTCCCGACTCTCCGTCCAGTGGGGCCGGTCGTGGCCGAGCGTGTCGGCGATGGCCGATGCGCAGCGAAGACTGTGGCTGATCGACGACGACCCGGTCAGCAGTGCATAGCTCCAGCGGCTGCCGTCCGCTCTTGCGGCCCAGATGATCTCACCGCGGCGGGTCTGCAGGTCCAGAACGAACTCGATCGCCCGCTCGACGGTGGGCCAGAGGCGGGTCAGGAACCCCTCGTTTCCGGTCACCAGGTAGTGGTGCCAGACCCCGGTTGCCAGGTAGGCGACACAGTTCGAGTCGAACTTGGAGTCCTCGATCCCGTCCGCCAGGTAGTAGTTGTGCCAGGCGCCGTTCGGCAGTTGGCTGTCGACCAGCCACTGGTAGCCGGCCTCGGCCTCCTGGATGAACCCGACCGTTGCCAGAGCCATGGCCGCTTCGACGTGGTTCCACGGATCCGCGTGTCCGTCTGGAAACCATTGGATCATCCCGGACGGAAGTTGCAGGTCGACGATGGACCGGCCGGTTGCCACCAGCTGATCGGCGGTCACGATCGACGGTACCTCCGGGATTCGCATCGCCGGGAGCGGATGTTCGACGACGGTCGTCACGCTGCGGTCTCGTCGGTGTGACTGATTGCGGCGACCGCGGCCGGACGGTCGGCGTAGACGACAAGGCTCTTGCCGAGGACCGGGTTGAGCAGCCGGTCCGCGGTTCTGGTCACGGTCGGTGCTTCCACGATGTCCCAGGTGAGCAGCCGCAGGTAGGCCTTGACCGCGGGGTGGTCGTCGTTGTTGATCCCGACCGCACACTTCAGCCACCAGTACGGGCTGTGCAGGGCGTGGGCCCGATGCATCTCCCCGGGTTCAAAGCCGATTGCGGCCAGCTTCATCCGGAGCTCCGGCTTGCCGTAGATTCTGACGTGACCGCCGACGCTCTTCGGGGCGTGGTACTCATCGTTCAGCCACCAGCAGATCTGTTCCGGAAGCGCGGCGGGAACCG
Source organism: Actinomycetota bacterium (assembly GCA_039029335.1). Classification (GTDB taxonomy): domain Bacteria; phylum Actinomycetota; class Acidimicrobiia; order Acidimicrobiales; family SZUA-35; genus JAHELU01. The sequence goes on from JBCCGJ010000009.1 coordinate 28,499, forward strand.
TGGCCGCCATCCGGCCGCCGGGAGCCAGCACCCGGAACAGCTCGGCCATCACGCCGAGGTCGTCCGGGACGTGCTCCAGTACCTCGGACGCGATGATCCGATCGAAGCTGCCGTCCGCGAAGGGGAGGACAAGGCCGTTCGCCTGGACACACGTCGTGGAGGCCCCCTCCGGGATCTCGTTGTCCAGGTACATGGCGGCGAACGTGTCCTTTGTCGCCGTCATCTCGTCCAGCGCAAGGTCGGCGGCGACAACGCTTGCCCCCAGCCGGGCGGTGGCGAAGGCGTGGCGGCCGAAACCGGCGCCGAGGTCGAGGACCCGCATGCCGGGGCGGACATCAAGACGGTCGTAGTCGACGGTCAGCATCTGGTACTCCTTTGTAATCCCACGGCGTTCCGGATCGGCCGGGTCAGGCCCGGGCCCGCGCCGCTTCCCGCATCTCGAGCACCTCGCGGTACTGCTCGACGGTCCGCTGTGCCGTATGGCGCCAGGTGTAGAGGCGGGCCACCCGCTCCCGGCCGGCGGCACCGATCTTGGCCCGCAGGTCCGGATCCTCGAGGCCCCGCTTGAGGGCGATGACTAGGGAGTCGACGTCGGCCGGTTCGCAGCGAAGCACGGTCTCCCCGTCAACGCCCGTTACCTCTGGGAGGGCGCCGCCGGTGGTGGCCACCAGCGGGGTTGCCGATGCCATCGCCTCGACCGCCGGCAGAGAGAATCCTTCGTAGAGCGAGGGGACGACGGCCAGCTCGGATTCCGCGTACAGCTCGACGATGCGCTCGTCCGGGACGCCGGTGATGAACTGGACGTGGTCGGTCAGGCCCAGGCGGTCGATCAGCTCCGCGGACTTGCCGCCTTCCTTGGCCCGGCCGATCACGGTGAGCGAGACATCCTGCTCGGCCCGGATCTTGGCCATCGCCTCAAGCAGGAACCGCAGGCCCTTCAGCTCGACGTCAGCGCTGGCGGTGGTGATCAGCCGGCCGGGAATGCGGGTGACCTCCGGCATGGGCTTGAACAGGTCGGGGTCGACACCGACGTGGACGAGGCGCATCCGTTCACGGTCGACCCCCATGTCGGTGTGGATGTCGTCGATCGAGTTCTCCGAGACCACGACGATCCGGGGCATCCGCTGGGCCACCCGGCCCTGCATCTTCACGAACGAGTACCAGCGGCCGACACTCAGACGCTTGCGAAGGTTCGGTGCGGCGGCGATTTCCAGCCGCCGGTCAACGGTGATGGGGTGGTGGAGGGTGACCAAGGTTGGCAGGATCCGGTCGATCGCCAGGATCCCGTACCCGAGGCACTGATTGTCGTGCACCAGGTCGAACTCGCCGACCCGGTTCTTCAGCTCCTGGTATGCCCGGTAGCTGAACGCCAGCGGTTCGGGGAACTTCCCGGTGGAGAAGGTGGCCACCTCCAGCACGTCGGCCAGAGACTTGATCTCCCAGTAGGCCGGAAACCGCCCCGGGTACTGGTCGTTGAAAATGTCCAGACTGGGAAGCTTGGTGAGCGAGATCCGGTCGTCGAGCACCGGATAGGGCTGACCGGAGATCACCTCGACGGAGTGGCCGAGGTCCACCAGCGCCTTCGTGAGGTGGCGGGTGTAGATGCCCTGCCCACCGACGGTCGGTTTCGACCGGTAGGACAGATAGGCGAGCCGGAGGGGACGGTCTTGTTGTGACATGGCTTCCAAGTCGGGTTTGTCATCGGCCGACAAGGTTGTCAGCAACGGAGATCCAACGCCGTAAGGGTACGGTCTATTCCGGTCAATGCGTGTCGGTCCTCTATCCGTCACATTTCAAAACGGGCATAAACAAGGGGCTTTTTGTCTTGCGAGCAGTGGTTCAGCGGGTTTCCCGGGCGGCGGTCACGGTGGATGGTGAGGTGGTCGGATCCATCGAACACGGGCTCTGTGTGCTGGTCGGGGTCACCCACGACGACAGCGAGGCGCAGGCGATCAAGCTGGCGGAACGGCTGTGGAAGCTCCGGATCTTCACCGACTCGGAAGGCAAGATGAATCACTCCGTGGCCGATGTGGCGGGCTCGGTCCTCATCATCAGCCAGTTCACCCTCTACGGCGACGCCCGGAAAGGGAACCGGCCGTCATATGTTGACGCCGCCCGCCCCGAGGTGGCCGAGCCGCTGGTCCAACGCGTGGTCGACCGGCTGACAGAGCTGGGTGCGCCGGTGGCCACCGGCCGATTCGGGGCCGATATGTCGGTCGATCTGGTGAACGACGGCCCGGTGACCATCTCGCTGGAGTTGTCGGCGAGCTCCTGATCCGGACCGGTCGTCCAACGCCGGGGGTGGGTACCCTCGCCCATGCCGTGACCATAAACTACTGTCCGCTTGGAACTTGCCGAGCCGGGCCGACGTTGTGCAGAGGACCGTGTGTGCGAAGGCTGCACGGTCCGGGCGACAGGCGGGGCCTGAGGCGGGTCGCGACGTACAAGGGTAGAGAGGCGCATCATGACTCCAGCTGGGTGGTACGACGACCCGTTGATCCCGGGCGGCAAACGCTACTGGGACGGAGCACAGTGGACCGACCACACACAGCCCCCGCCGACCCCCGCGCCGCCGGGGGCACCACCAGCCGGTGTCCCGCCGGTCGGACCGTTGGGCGTTGGTGGGCAGATGGGCCAGGCACCCGCAGGCACCGGCACCGGCTTTGCCGGCCAACCCGGTGTCCCGCCGACTGCGCCGCCGATCGGCGGGCCGTCGGACGGCCCGCCCCCGTTCGCCGCCGTTGGTGTTCCGCACGCCCCGCCCGGTCGGCCGGTCTACACCGGCACCGGGGTGAACGACATCGGGGACTGGATTCGTCGGTCGTTCAGCAGGGTGTTCCAGCAGATCGGTCCGATGACCCTGCTCTTCCTGCCGCCGGCCATCATCGGTGCGGTCGCCTACCTGCTCCTCGATCAGGGGCTTCGCAGTGGGGTCATCACCGACGACGGCGACTTCTTCGGCTTCGACGGCGCCCTGTTGGCCGCAGCCGGCCTCGTCTTTGCCGTATCCGTACTGGTCTGGTTCGTCGCGAACCTGGCCCAGCACCACAACCTGTACGCCGGTCATGTCGGTCACGAACCGTCCGCCGGTGATTCGTTCTTTGCCGGGCTCCGGTCGACGCCGCGCTACCTCGGGATCCTGCTCCTGCTCTACCTGATCTTCCTGCTGGTGTTTGCCGCCGTTGCCGCAATCATTGCCGGGACCGGCCTCCTCCTCGGGGAGAACGCCGACGTCCTGATCGGCCTGCTCATCGTCGTCGGGTACATCGGCGGTCTCGCACTCAGCCTCTGGCTTTCGGTCAAGCTGGCGTTTGTGACCGTCGGGGCGGTTGTCATCCCTCGGGGGACATCGGTGATCCGCACGTCGTGGGATGTGACCCGGGGGTTCTTCTGGGGGATCCTCGGCCGTCAGATCCTCCTCGGCCTGCTGACATCCATGATCGGGATGGTGGTGTACTTCGTGGGTTATCTCGGCCTGATCGCTCTGGTGTTCAGCCAGTTCGGTTTCACCGACGACGGTCGGATCACCGTCGACGGCCAGGACATCGAGACCCTTACCGTCTTTGAGATGTCCGACTTTCTGCCGAACCCGATCCTGGTGATCGCTGCGTTCACCATCCTGGGTTATCTGATGTACCTGGTTCAGACCGTCGTCTACTCCGGGACCACAGCACTGTACGCCGACCTCCGGGGACCGAACGTCTTCGGTCACGGTCGCCGATGATCCCCGCCGGCTGGTACGACGACCCGGCAAACCCGTCGTTTGAGCGGTGGTGGGACGGTGAGCGCTGGACCGAGCACACCAGAGCACTCCCGCCGGTAGGACCGCCGCAGCAGGCGCCGTTCACGGTGCCGCCACCTCCGGTGCCGGGCGAGCCCTCGCCCGGCGTCCATCGATACCCGGACGGCAAGCTCAACCAGCTCGGGGACTGGATCAACCGGGCGTTTGCTGTCACCTTCGAACAGATCGGCCCGCTGAGCATCCTCTTTCTCATCCCGTTCGCCGTCTTTGCCGGCGCCTACCTGATCGTCCACCTTGCGCTCACCGACGTGGTGATCGTCGACGGCGACTTTGAAGGATTCAAACTCGGCCTACTGGTGTTGGCCGCGGTCGTGGGAGTCGCTGCGATGGTTGTCATCGGCGCGTCGTATCTGGCGGCCCACTACCTCTTCTACGGCGCGTTGGTCGGCCACCCGCCGGACTGGCAGACGTCGCTGTCGACGGGATTCCGCCGTCTCCCGATGTTGATCGCCTTCTCGTTCCTGATCGGTGTGGGGGTCGGTGTACCCGCGGTGGTCGCGATACTCATCGCCGTCTTCATCTCGCCGCTGCTTCTGCTGGTGGTGATCCCGGCGCTCATCGTTCTTTTTGTCTGGGTGTTCGTGAAGGCATCCGTGGTCACGGTGTCCATTGCCGTGGCCCGGCCCGGCACCACCGGTCTCACCGCCGGCTGGAACGCCACAAACGGGTTCTTCTGGCCCATCTTCGGTCGGCTCCTCCTGATGGGCCTCATGGTCAACATCGGGCAGTTCATTCCTCAGATGGTCGGCGGACAGCTCTGGCCGATGGTGTTCGGACCCGAGGTCAGCACCGGACCCACCGGTGAGCTGCTGATCAACGGGCGGCTACCCTCGACGCTGGACAGCGTTGCGGTGGCCGACGTTCTGCCCAATCCACTGGCGTTCATCCTCGTCGCCGGGATCCTGGGATTCGCCCAGTACATCATCCAGGCCATCGGGTTTGCCGGCACCACGGCCCTCTATGCCGACACCGGCGGCCCGAACCTGTTCGGCCACACCCGCCGGTAGCGCGCTGGGCTGACTCACCTCACCCTCGGCCAAATGTGGGCTCAGGGGTGACAGATTGTGTGGGCTGGAGGCCCAAATTTCGCTGCGGTAGCCGTCGGGCAGTCGCTGCGGTAGCCGTCGGGCGGATCAGACCGTCGGCCACCAGGTGAGCGGCCGTGCTTCGGGCGGGGGAACCGGGCGGTTGGCCAGCCGGTTGAGGTCGGCTGCCAGGATCATCCGGGTCTCGGCCGGGTCGATGATCTCGTCGATCCGCATCGTCCCTGCGGCCTCGTAGGGGTTGGTCGACTCGGCGACCTCGGCCACCAGCCGCTTCCGTTCCGCCTCCCGTTCCTCGGGATCCTCGATGCGGGCCAGCTTCGTGCCGTAGGCCACGTTGATGCCAACCTCGGGATCCATAAAACCGATCTCCGCCCCCGGCCAGGCGTACACGGAGTGGGCCGGCATCATCGAACCGTTCATCGCCTGCCACGCCATCCCGAACGCCTTGCGGACACACACGGTCAGCGTCGGCGCCGAGCACAGCTGGAGTCCCTGCATCAGCCGCATGCCCCAGTTCAACATCCGGTCGTGCTCGACCCGCCGACCGACCAGGAACCCCGGCACGTCGACAAGGAACACCATCGGCAGGTTCCACGCGTCGCACCAGGTCATCAGCCGCACGATTTTCTGACACGACTCCGGGTCGAGGACCCCGGCGTTGAACATCGGGTTGTTGGCGATCACACCGACCGGGAACCCGTCGATCCGCCCTAGCGCACAGGTCACGCTGCGGGCGTATCGGGGCATGATCTCGAAGACCGAGTCCTCGTCGCAGATCCGGGCCACGACCTTCCGCATGTCGTAGCCCCTGGTCCGGCGGGACGGGACCATGTTCGCCAGTCCGGGATCCGGGCCGATGGTTGCCGGGCGCTCGCCGCGGGGTGCCGCCTCGTTGGCATTGGTCGGCAGGTAGCTCAGCCAGCGGCGGATCGCCTCGTACGCCTGCTCATCGGTGGCCACCCCCAGGTCGATCTGACCGGTTTTGGTGGCGTGGATCTCCACCCCGCCGAGATCCTCGAACGTGATGATCTCCCCGGTCGCCACCTCGAACACCCGGGGGGAGGTGACGGCCAGGCAGGACCCTTCGGTCATGACCACGAAGTCCGACATGCCGGCCAGGAACGACGAGCCGCCGAAGGACTGGCCGACGATCGCCGTCGCCATCGGCACCCGGTGGTGTCGGGCGGCCATGGTGAACAGATCGCCCGGTTCGGAGATTCCCTCGGCGCCCATCGTGTCGGGGATCCTGGCCCCGCCGGTCTCGCCGAAGTGGACGATCGGGATACCCATGGCCAGCGCCCGCTGGTAGAGCCGGTACTCCTTGCGGGTCCCGACGATCGATGACGACCCCCGGTACACGGTGATGTCGTCCCCGAAGACCACAACCGGGCGACCGTCGATGGTGCCGTGGCCACCGATCTTGCCGTCACCCGGTGTCCGGTCCCGGTCGTGTTCACGTATCGATCGGCTGAAGGTCCCGATCTCGGCGAACGAGTCCGCGTCCAGGATGCCGTCGATGTGTTGGCGGATCGTCCGATCGCCCTCCGCGGCCATCCGCTCCAGCTTGTCGGTGCCGCCCATCTCGGCCCGTACACGTTCGGCCCGCCTGTCGAGGTCGTCAATCACCGCTCGTTCGGGGCTGGCGGCGGCCGCCGGCTCTGTGCCGTCGGGTCCCGGTGCGTGCGGTTCGTCGGACGGTGACTGGTCGCTCATGGGCTCAGGCTGTCACGGTCCGCCGGTTGTGGCCAGTTATGCGGTCTCTACGGGACCGGAACGGGTCCGATCGGTCCGGGTCAGGATCTGGGAGGCGGCGATGGCGCCGAGGCCGTACAGCACAACCGGCCACCAGCCGACCCGGCTGGCCAGCGTCCTGCCTCTGCGCATCTCCACGGTGGCCTGCAGGGTCTCCCGCTCGCCGACATCGGTCCGCTGCAGGAGGTTGCCCTGAGGGTCGATCACCCCGGACAGTCCGGTCGGTGCCACCTGCAGCACCCACCGGTCGTTTTCCATCGCCCGGAGTTTGTTCGAGGCGATCTGCTGAGTCTGGACCTGGGTCAGCCAGAACGACGAGCCGTTTGTGGGATTGGTCAGCAGCTCCGCCCCCTCCCGGACCGCATGCCTTGACCGGTGCTCGAAGAACCCTTCCCAGGAGATCGCAACCCCGACCTTGCCGACCGCGGTGTCCAGCACCGGTTCGGCCGTGCCGACCTGCACGTCCCGGCGGGGCAGCCCGACGTCCCCGGCGACGGAGGTGATGAACCCCCGAAGGGGTACGTACTCGCCGAACGGGACCAGCCTCACCTTGTCGTAGCGGTCCGTCTCCTGGCCGTCGGGGGTGATGACCGACTGGAAGTTGGCGGTGTTGGTGTCCGAGACCGGGAGGAACCACCCGGCCAGCACCGGTGCCCCGTAGGTGGCGGCAACCCCGCTGACCAGATCGAACGCGTCCTGACGGTCGAGGAAACGGCCGGGGTTGACCACGTTCTCCGGCCAGATGATGAGATCGACCGGTCCGTCAACCGCACCGGTTCCCTCAACATGGCGGCTCAGCACAACCGGTTCCTGCTCCGACGACGCCCGGGTCTGCTGCGGGCCGCCGCCCTGGACCAGAGCCACCTCGACCTCGTCGACGACGGTTGACCGGGGGTGGGCGAACCCGCCGAGGGTGGCCAACACCACCAGCCCGAGCCCGGTCGCTGCAGGTTGCCACCGCCGCTCGACCGCAGCGGAGAGGGCCTGGCCGATCACCACCACCGAAACGACGACCAGCAGGGGACCGGCCAGCCTTGCCGTGAACAGCAGCGGGGTGTTGACCTGACTCAGCGCCAGGTTGGCCAGCGGCACCCCGCCGAACGGCCAGCTCCAGCGGGCGACCTCGGCCACCGCAAACGCCCCGGGCAGGACGATGCGGCGGCCCGGTCCCGGCGGGGACAGCGCGGCGGCGATCCCGAAGTAGGCGGCGTAGAACGCACCGGCGGCGAGGTAGCCGGGGGCCGTGAGGTCGAACATCCACAGCATCGCCGGATACAGCCAGGTGGCCGCCACCAGCCACGTGCGGCGAAAGCGTCGAGGCCACGGCTGATCCGCCACCAGCCGGTCGAGCAGGAAGATGCCGACAAAGGCCAGCGGCCACCAGCCCCACGGTGGGACCGATCCGGCCAGGCAGACCCCCGCCGCCGCACACCGGATGGTGACCCCCAGCCGTTGGTCCCAGAATCCGTCGGATCGAATGACGGCGGTGGGCTGCGCCGCCGATGTGGTCTTCGCCGTCATCGGTCGAGGACCGCCCGGGCCGCAGACCGGCCACCGTGGATGCAGGCCGGGACGCCGATCCCGTCATAGGGGGCGCCGATCAGCGACATCCGGGGATCGAACTCGGCAAGGAGCCGCCGGGTGTCCGCGAGCCGATCCCGGTGGCCCGGTGTGTACTGGGGAAAGGCGTGCTGCCAACGCACCACCCGTGTGGCGATCGGTTCGCCGACGGGCCCGATCACCTCGGCCAACTCGCCCAGCACGGTCCTGGTGAGATCGGCGTCCGTCAGCTCCCGGTGGCGATCGTCGCCGTACCGGCCCGAGCTGAGCCGGACCAAGACCGACTCCGGCCGACGGTAGTGGTCCCATTTCGTGCTGAGCCACGTGCAGGCGGTCATCACCGTGCCACCGACCCGAGGAAACAGAATGCCGGACGCATCGAGGACCCGGGACAGGCCGCGGACCGGGAGCTCGGCGACAACCTGGGAGACGTCGGCGTAGGCCATGGCGTCCAGCGTGTCAGCTGCTCGGTTCCCGGGGTTGGACGGGTCGTCGTTGTCGGCGGTTGCCCGGATGATGGCGCCGGCGGCGAAGGACGGGACCGCGCAGATGATGGCCGCGGCGCCGTCGAGGTCGGCCAGCGAGGCGACCGGTTGGTTGAGCCGGAGATCGGCGTCGGCCAGTTCCTCGACCAGCCGGTCGATGATGCGGGCGATCCCGCCGGGAAGACCGTAGAAGACCGGCTGGTTCGGGTCCCGGGAACCGAGGGCGGCGTTGTTGGTCCGGAATGCCGCCATGCCCCGGATGAGGGACTCGTGCCCGGACAGCGCGGCGGCCAGCTGGGGCGCTGCGGCGGCCAGGCTGAGCCGATCGATGTCCGATGCGTTGATCGCCCCGAGGAGCGGATCGATCAGGATGTCGGTGATCTCGTCGCCCAGCCGGTGCCGGCAGACCGCGCCCACGGACGGGTCGGGGTCCATCCGGCTTGGACCGAGGGTCAGATCGTTCTCGGCGCGGGCGACGCCGTCTGCCGAGATCAGCCGCGAGGTCCGGAGGACGTCCAGGTCGGTGGGAACGCCGAACATCGTGCCTTCCGGTAGTTCATGGAGTGCGCCATGGTGGTGGACGTAGGCCGGGACGGGGGCGACCGGGGTGGTCAGCTCGCCCTCGAGGCCGAGGTCCGCACAGAGTTGGCGGCCGTGCGGGACCCTGGCCAGGAACGCATCCGGTCCGGCGTCGACCGGTCGGTCACCGACCGGGCTGGTGCGAATCTTGCCGCCCCAGCGGTCACCGGCCTCCAGGACGGTGACCGGCACACCGGCCCGATGGAGGTCGAAGGCAGCGCTCAGCCCGGCGACACCGCCCCCGATGACCACGACCCGGTCGGTCACCGATCGGTGGCTCCCGCCTGGCTGTCCGTCTCGATGCCGGCCTCACCGGCGATCTCACCGCCGTCCGTCCCGCCGTCGGCCCGTCCTTCGGTGTGGACCAGCTCGACAACCCGACCAAGGATCTCCGGGTCGGTCTGGGGGAGGACCCCGTGGCCGAGGTTGAAGATGTGGCCCGGGTGCCCGCCGTTGTCGGCCAGGATCCGACGAACCTCGGCTTCGACGACCTCCCACTCCGACAGGCACAGCGCCGGATCAAGGTTGCCCTGCAGGGCAACCGTTCCGCCCGTCCGCTCCCGGGCGACAGAGATCGGGGTCCGCCAGTCCACGCCTACGACGTCGGCCCCGACCGCGGCCATCTGGTCCAGGATCTCCGCGGTGTTGATACCGAAGTGAAACCGTGGCACCCCGAGGGCGGACAGTTCGTCCATGATCCTCGCGCTGTGGGGCGCGACGTAGGTTCGGTAGTGCTCCGGGTTGAGCGTTCCGGCCCAGGAGTCGAACAGTTGGACCGCTTCTGCGCCGGCCTCGACCTGAGATCGAAGGGTGGTGATGGCGATGTCGGCCAGCCGGTCGCACAGGCGGTGCCACAGTTCCGGTTGGCCGAACATCAGTGACTTGACCTTGTCGTAGGTTCGGGATGGCCGACCTTCGATCAGGTAGGCGGCCAGGGTGTAGGGGGCGCCGGCGAATCCGATCAGTGGCACGGCCAACTCGGCCACGAGGTTGGTGATGGTCTCGGTCTGGAACCACAGGTCGGCGTCCGGGTCCAGCGGGCGAAGCCGGTCGAGGTCGGCGGCCGAGGCGAACGGCTTCTCACATTCCGGACCGACCCCCGGGGTGATGTCGATCCCGAACCCGACGGCCCAGATCGGCGTGACGATGTCGGAGAACAGAATGGCGGCGTCCACCCCGTAGCGCCTGACCGGCTGCAGGGTGATCTCGGTGGCCCGATCCGGCACCCTGATCGCGTCCAGAATGGTCCCGTCGCCCCGAACGGCGAAGTACTCGGGCAGGGAACGCCCGGCTTGGCGTTGGAACCACACCGGGACCCGGTCGCCCGGCAGCCGGGACGCGGCCCGCAGGAGCGGCGCGGGCCGATCCCGCTTGCTGTCTGCTGTCACGCTGTCGACCGTATCGGCGGCGGCCCCGTGAGCGGGGAATCGACACCCGATCGACCGGGATCGTCAGTGCTCGACGGCAGGCGGCGGGCGGTCCGGTCGACCGCTCGGCGTGTTTGTGGCGGGATCGGAAGTGGGTGCGGCGCCCGTTACAATATATTTCCCCCGAACGCCGGGGTGTGACGTCTGGGAGCGCGGTGGCAGAAGCACATCCAGAGCTCGAAAGTGAGCAAGCTCACGTCGATTTGGCCTACCGGCGCCTCGATGAGTCCCGTGAGCAGGCGATCCGGCTGAAAGACATGGTCGAGGTCGGACAGGGCGGAACGAACCAGGCCCGGTGGGAACGCGAGATCTTCTACGAAAACATCGCAAACCGGCTGAAGGAGCTCGATCTGGGTGACCGATCCCTCTGTTTCGGGCGGATCGACCAGACCGAGGCCGCTGGTGGCGGGAGCTATCACATCGGCAGAATCGCCGTGGCCGGAGAGTCTCAGGAGCCCCTGATCGTCGACTGGCGGGCCCCGGTCGCCGAGGCGTTCTACCGGGCCACCGGTCGGGACGATCAGGGGCTGGTCCGGCGGCGCCACTTCAGTTCCCGTGGCCGCAAGATCCTGGACCTCGAGGACGAGTTCTTCGGTGAGGCCGCCACCTCGAGCCGGGTCGTGGTCAACGGTCGTGAGCTGCGAGGCACCGGGGCGTTGATCAACGCCCTCGAGGAGAACCGCACCGGCCGCCTGGGGGACATCATCGGCACCATCCAGGCCGAGCAGGACGAGATCATCCGCTCCGCCCTCCCCAGCGTGCTGGTCGTCCAGGGCGGTCCCGGTACCGGCAAGACCGTTGTGGCGCTGCATCGGGCGGCGTACCTGCTCTACGCCCATCGGTTCCCGCTCGAAGGCCAGGGGGTGCTGGTCGTCGGTCCGAACCGTCTGTTCCTCGGCTACATCGAACAGGTCCTACCGTCCCTCGGTGAGGCCGGGGTGGAGATGGCGGTCCTGGCCGACCTCGTGCCCGAGGTTCGGGTGGCCGGTCGGGACGAGCCGATTGCGGCCAGGATCAAGGGCGACCTTCGCATGGTCAACGTGGTCCGGCGGGCGCTTCGGGACCGGCAGCGGGCCGTCCGGGCCGACCTGGTGGTCGGCATGGGTGTCCGCAAGATCCGGGTGCCGATGGCTGAGACCAAACGGATCGTCGACGAGGCCCGCCGCCGCTACCGGACCCACAACGCGGCCAGGAAGTTCGTTGTCCAGTCCCTCTACGAGGCGCTGGCCGCCCGCCACCCGGACGGGACCGATGTCGAGGTGGTGAAGGAGCAGCTTGAGGACTCGCCGGAGGTTCGGGAGGCCCTCGGTTGGATGTGGCCGGTGTTGACCCCGGCCCAACTGCTGCACGATCTGTACGGCTCCGAAGCACTGATCCGCTCTGCGGGCCGGTCCCTCACCGACGAAGAGCGCACCGGCCTGCTGCGGCCGTGGCAGCCGGAGAAGAACGCGGGCGGCGTGATCTGGACCGTCGACGACGTTCCCGTCCTTGACGAGGCCCACGAACTGCTCGGACCCCGACCAAGCCGCAAGGGGGACGATCACGTCAGGACCTACGGTCACATCGTGGTTGACGAGGCCCAAGACCTTTCCCCGATGCAGCTGCGGATGCTGACCAGGCGGTCGCTGAACGGATCAATGACCATCGTCGGTGACATCGCCCAGTCGACCGGCGCCTGGGCCCACGGCGACTGGGAGGAGATTCTGGAGCACCTTCCGGATCGTCGGGAACCCCGCCGGTCCGAACTGACGGTGGGCTACCGCATCCCCGGTCCGGCCATGGAGCTGGCGTCCCGGGTGCTGACCAGGGCCGCTCCGGGTCTGCAGCCGCCGGTTGCGGTCCGCACCGAGGGTGACCCGCCTCGGATCGAGACCGCCCCGTCGGAGTCCGAACTGATCGACCGGCTGGTGGCGGTCGCGGCCGAGGAAGCGGCGGGGGAGGGGATCGGCAATGTCGCGGTCATTCTGCCTCGCTCCCTGTACGAGCAGACCCTTGAGCGGTTTGCGGCGGCCGACGTGCCCATCGGAAACGCCACCCGTGACGGGTTGGACAATCAGATCACCGCGGTGCCGGTCAACCTGGTCAAGGGGCTGGAGGTCGACGTCGGCATCGTGGTCGAGCCGTCCCTGATGCTCGGAGAGGAACCGCAGGGGTACCGATCCCTCTACGTGGCAATGACACGGGCGACAAAACGATTGGCTATCGTCCACGCCAAGGCGCTGCCGGAGGTACTCGGTAGCTGAGCGCCTTGAGGGTTGGAGGGAACCATGAGTGACAGCAGCTACGGAGAGGGCGGCCACGAGCCTGACGCAACAGGCCCGGTCGGCGGACCACCACCGGGGCCGGGGGACTACCCGGACCCGTCCGTCCATCAGTCTGCGTTCCCGGAGCCACCCGGTCAGGCGCCACCGCCCGGCCAGGCGCCACCCCCCGGTCAGTTCCCGCCCCCCGGCCCGCAACCCTCGCCGGTCGAGCCCCCCCCCCCCGGCAATCCGCCCCCAGGCCCCCAAACGCCACGCCACGATGCCCC
>JBCCGJ010000010.1:0-41008 GCA_039029335.1 Actinomycetota bacterium
TGACGTCCGGCCCCTCACCGGCGGGGCCTGCGGTCTGGAGCCTGTCCCGGATGTCACCGAAGTTGACCTCCTGGACGGCGACCGAGATGCCATTCTCTGCGCCGAAGTCCTCGGCCAGGGGGAGGATCACGGGCGTGCGGGTGTCGTCGGCCCAGATCACCAGGTCGGCGTCGGCCCTGACGACCGGCGGCGGTTCCTCCTCACCCTCCTCGGCGGCTGCGTCCTCAGCCGGCTCCTCGTCCTCCATCGCCTCCTCGTCGTCCATGGCTTCTTCATCGTCCATGGCCTCGTCTTCAGCGGTGTCATCGGCGGTGTCTTCTGCTTCGTCGGTGGTTGCCTCCGCGGTTGTTTCCTCTTCTGCCTCCTCGTCCCCGCTGCCGCAGGCGGCGGCGAGCAAGGCAAAGGCCGCGAGGAACGCCACAAGGATTTTGACGCGTTCGTTCATCTGGTGTTCTCCCAGTACTCGGTGTGCTCGGCGGGCGGGGTGCCCGTGGAGCGCCTTCCATCCGGGCCCAAGGCGAGCCACATTGCTCAAGCAGGGCGGGAGGGCGGGCAGAACGGAATCTAGGACCCGGTTGAAGGATTGACAAGGAATTTCTGAAAGAATTTCCAAGATTTGCGAAATAATTGACATCACTATTGCAAGATGGTCGGCTCGCCATCAGAATCGGTGCCATGGCCCGAACCATGCCGCGCCGGACGCGACCACAGGCGGCGGGCGTCCAGCCGCTCGACGGCGGCCGCCCGATCGCGCCATTCACGACGATTCGCTATCCTGGCAAACCGCTAGGAGGGTGTAGATGTTGTTGAGGGTTCGACGCTGATGGCCGCGCGTCCACCGCTTCGGGACGTGGCTGCGCTGGCCGGCGTGAGCGAACCGACGGTCAGTCGGGTCCTCAACGGCAAGGACGGCGTTGCGGCGGCAACAAGGGAACGGGTCCTGGCCGCGCTGACCGAGTTGGGATTCGACACCGCGGCAACAATCGGTGCAGGCCGGCTCAACCGGGTCGGCATCATCACCGGCGAGCTGACGAACCCGGTGTTCCCCAAGATGGTGAACGCCATCTCGGAGCGGCTGGCCCGCCACGACTATGTGGCGAGCGTCGCGGTCAACACCACGGAACTCCACCCCGAGGACCGCTACGTCCAGGACTTCATCGAGATGGGCGTCGACGGGTTTGTTTTTGTCGCCGGGGCCCACGCTGCGGCGGATCCCCGGACCGAGCTCTACGACGAGCTGATCGTCCAGGGCGTGCCGATGGTTCTGGTCAACGGCGGGCCGACCGGGTTACCGGTGCCCCACGTGTGGTGTGACGAGTCCACCGCCGCAGAACGGGCCATCGAACACCTGGCGTCCCTCGGACACCGGTCGATCGGCTGTGTGCTCGGTCCGAACCGCTACCTCTCAACCACCAGGTTCGCCGCCGGATACGACCGGGCCATTGCCCGCCTGGGTCTCGAGGACGGTCGGGTCGGGACGATCGAAACCACGTTCTCCTTCGAGGGGGGCCGGGCCGGCGCGATCCGGCTCATCAACGCCGGGGCCAGTGCCGTGGTCTGTGCAAACGACCTGATGGCCATGGGAACGATTGAGGCGGCCCGGAGTCTGGGACTCGATGTGCCGGCGGACATTTCGGTTGTCGGGTTCGACGGCACCGATTTCACCGCGACCACCAACCCGCCGCTGACCACGATGCGCCAACCGTTCGACGAGATGGGCGATCTGGTCGCGGACGCCCTGCTGAGCGAAATCGCCGGAGTCGGACGGTTCCGGGACCACTACGTGTTCGCCCCGGATCTGGTCGCTCGCCGGTCGACGGGCGCAGCCGCCGTCTCGGCCAGCGTCTGAGCGGACCTCGCCACTAAGCTCCGGCACCATGACTGGAGATGACAAGAACAGCGCCGACGGACAGCGGCGGGTCGACGTTGTCGCCGCGGTCATGGGGGCGTGGGGTGACAAGGACATCGACCGTCTGCTGAGCCACATCAGCCCGGACATCGTGTGGCACTACCAGGTCGGCTCCCGGCCGGTGACCGGCCTGGACGGCATGCGCAAGATGCTGGATCGGCTGAAGGACCATCAACTCGACTCCAAGTGGCGGCTCGCCAAGTGGGCCGCCAACGGGGACATGCTGTTCATCGAAGCGGTCGACGACTACACGAACCCCACCGGGCACCGGGTCCGGGCACCCTACGCCGGGGTCTACCGGTTCGACGGGGACCTCATCATCGAATGGCGGGACTACGTGGACCTCGGCCTGCTGATGAAGGGTGAGGAGGGCCAGCCGCTTGATGAATGGCTCGAACCGCTGATCGACGCCGAACCGCTCGCAGGCCACGACCGCGGCTGATCCGCTGGTCCCGCCGACCGGCGCCGAAGTAGCCTCACGGCATGCGCCTGGGAATGCTGCTGGGATTTGAGGATTCGATCGCCGACATCGTGGCACTCGCCGAGTCCGGCGAGGCCGCCGGCTTCGGGTCGATGTACACCGTGGAGGCCGGACGCAGTGCGTTTGTCCCCGCGGCGGCGGTGATCAACGCCACCACCGAGTGTCGGGTCGGGACCTACATCGTCAACGCCTATGCCAGAGAACCGTGGCTGACCGGGTTGGCGGCGCGCGACCTTGACGAGCTGAGCGGCGGCCGGTTCGTGCTGGGCGTCGGCACCGGCAACCCCCACTTCAACCAGTGGTACATGGGTCGGGACTCCTCAAAGCCGATTCGCAAGATGCGGGACTACCTGGAGATCGTCCGCAAGGTGGTCGCCGGTCGGCGGGGTGAGGCGGTGCGGCACAGCGGCGACGAACACTCCATCCGGTGGCGGGCGTCCTGGGAACCGACCAGGGACGCGGTGCCGGTCTATCTGTCGGCGTCCGGGCCGAACATGGTTCGGCTGGCCGGAGAGGCATCGGACGGTGTCGGCGTCGGGATCATGTCCTCGGTCGAATTCATGCGGGACGTCGTCCGCCCAAACGCCAGCACCGGGGCGATCGACGCCGGCCGGGATCCCGATGCGCTGGCCTTTCCGATGGGGGCGCTGATCAGCGTCAACCAGGACGTGGAAAAGGCTCGGGAGGCGACAAAGGCATCCATCTGCGGTCTCTACCACCCGGTCCCCCACCCCTACTACGACTCCCAGCTCCGCCAGCTCGGCTTTGCCGAGTTCGCCGACCGGCTGACCGAGTTGATGCCGGCGGGGAAGGTGGCCGAGGCGATGGCCGCGGTGCCGGACGAGGTCATCGACACGCTGACCATCACCGGTACCCCCTCAACGTGCGCCGCCAGAGTCGCCGAGTACGAGGGTGTCGCCGACGAGATCATTGCGTTCCGAATCGCCCAGCCCGAGGCACCCAAGGGACTCGCCGGGTATCAGGATCTCTTCGAGCTGGCCTCGGTCACCGACTGAGCGGTTCACCGCACGGCGTCGACCGGATCCACGTCGACCGGATCCACGTCGACCGAGCCGCCGTCGGACGGCCGGGATCCTGGCGATGAAACCCAGCGCGATGAGGGCGGACCCGAACCCGACCTCACCGATGAGGGCCACGTGGGCCACCAACAGGACCGCGATGACGTAGGTCAGCCTGTGCAGCAGCCGCCACCGGCGCATACCGAGGAACCGCTGCGACCCCCGGCTGCTGGTCAGGAACAGGGGCGTGGCCAGCAGGACCGCGGCGGATCCGGCCACCAGGAACGGTTCGCTCAGGCTGGCTCCCAGGCCTTCCTCCAGCACGAACATCGCGAAGTTGGAGACCGCGAGGGTGTAGAAGACCATGCCCAGGTACTTGCGGACCCGGACCTGACTTCGACCGGTCAACCACTGGACCGGTGTGGCCAGGAACATCATCCCGAAGATGAAGGTCCCCGGGTTCTCCCCTGCCGCCAGGGCGATGTCGATCATCCGCTCACGGTCCAGCAGGTCGGCGGTGGCCGCCAGCACCGCACCGCCGATGATCAGCGTCGGAATGGTCGCAACGGCCATGACCACCAGTTGCAGTGGCCTGAATCGGTTCCAGACCGGGGTGTGAAGGACGAGTCGAGTTGTGGGCATACCCCCATCGTCCGGCCGAGCGGCCCGGCAGACGTCCGCTCACAGGAGGAACCGTATACATCCCGGGGAGTACGGATCGGGCCACTCGATCGGCGACAATCGGAAGGTGCAACCTTCCCGACCAACCGCAAGTTCCCCGGGGCCGGATCGACGGTTGTTTGCGTCAGGAGCGGGCCGACGGAAACGTGCCGCAACCCGACGGGTTGCCGCGACCGACGTGATCCTGGCCGCGCTGGCCACGGTCATCGGTTTGGTCATCCTGGGATTCGGAGTCGACGAGGGGTCGGGCACGGTCTCTGCCGTCGGTTACGCCGCGGTTCCGGTGGCCGGCCTCGCCGTTGCCGCCCGCCGCCACCAACCGGTGGTGGCGCTGGTGATCGTCGCCGTCGCCCGAGTGGTGGTGGCCGTTGACAACGGCAGCGAGTTCGCCATCGCAGCCGCCATGGCCGTAGTCATGTACACCGTCGGCCGGAACGGTGATCGGCGGGCCGCGGCGTGGACGGCGGGTGCTGTTGCGTTGGCCAGCGGTGCGGCGATCGCTCTGCTGGGGGACGAGGCGTTCCTGCTGGAATGGATGGGCGAGACCGCGCAGTTCCTGCTGCCGGCCGTGATCGGAGATGCCGTCCGGACACGAAACGAGCGGACGGCCGAACGGATCGAGACCGAGGCGGAGGCCCGGGTCCAGGCCGAGCGGCTGCGTATCGCCCGCGACCTCCACGACGTCGTGGCTCACGGCCTGTCCACGATCTCCGTCCAATCCGGAGTTGCCGCCCACCTGTTGGACCGCGATCCCGACGGTGCCAGAGCGTCGCTGGAAGCCATCAACCAGATCGGCAAGACATCGCTGGAGGAACTTCGGACCATGGTCGGTGTGCTTCGATCGACGAACGACGACCCGCCGCTGCGACCCGCCCCGACCGCAGACGATGCCTTTGCCGAGCTGCTGGCCGGGGCCGAGGCATCGGGGTTGACGATCGTGGACCGAACCTCCGGTCACTTCCCACCCGATGTGAGCGATGCGGTGATCGTCGCCGTACATCGGATCGTCCAGGAGGCGCTGACCAACACCATCCGCCACGCGGGGTCGGTCACCACCACCGTGGCCGTTGAACGTGGCGAGCGGTCGGTGTCGCTGTCGGTCGGCAACGAGGCCGGCGCCCGGGGCGAGTCCGGCGGGCGAACGGCCGTACCGTCGACGGGGGTCGGCATCATCGGCATGCGGGAGCGCGCCGAGTCCCTGGGCGGGACGTTCAGCGCCGGACCGACCGGGGACGGCGGCTTCCTGGTTACTGCCTCGATCCCCTACCGGGGGCAGACGCCATGACCCTCACCCCACCGATCCGTGTGCTGATCGTCGACGATCAGGAACTGGTGCGCCGAGGGTTCGCCGCGCTTGTCGACTCCGAGGACGACCTGATGGTCGTCGGTGAGGCGGGGGACGGTTCGTCGGCGGTCGACCTGGCCCACACGGCACGACCGGACGTGATCCTGATGGATGTCCGGATGCCGAAGCTGGACGGTCTCGCGGCGACCCGACGCATTCGGGACGACACCCGCCTTGGCGAGGTACGGATTCTGGTGCTCACCACGTTCGACCTCGACGGCTATGTCTACGACGCACTGCGGGCCGGGGCGTCCGGGTTCCTGCTGAAGGACACGGCACCGGAGCGGCTGCTGGACGCCATCCGTATCGTGGCCGGCGGTGACGCGCTGCTGGCCCCCGCCATCACCCGGCGCCTGATCGCCGAGTTTGCCGCCAGACCGAATCCGGAGGCCGCAGCGGAAACGCTGAGCCTCCTGACCGACCGGGAGCGCGACGTCCTGACCGAGGTCGGCCGAGGGTTGTCCAACGCCGAGGTGGCAGACCGGTTGGTGATCTCACCGCTGACCGCCAAGACACACGTCAGCCGCATCCTGACCAAGCTCGACGTCCGGGATCGGGCGGGGCTTGTGGTGGTCGCCTACGAGACCGGGCTGGTGACACCGGGGGGTTGAGTTTCCCGCGCCGCGGCGAGCGGGCCGAACAGGGCCCCGGTCCCCAACAGGGAGAACGCCGACGCGGTGACCACCGGAAACAGCGGCGAGGTCCCCCGGCTGAGGGTCACGGCGATCACGGCAACCACCGGGGTCGCGGCCACCAACCAGAAGGCGGTGGTGATCCGACGATCGAACCGCGCCGATCTCGCCCGTGTCACCGCCCGGTGGCCGTACCACCGCTCCAACCGGCCGGTTGTGGCGATGACACCCACTGCGGCTAGGAACAGCACGCTGCCAACCGTGTGTCCGACGTACTGCAGGACCCGGGCACCGCTCATCTCGCCGATGATCGGCACGGTCCCGATCACCTCGTTCAGCCCGAGGGCGTTCGCCCCCCAGCGGCCTCGGTGGGTGAACGCGTCAACGACGACGTGACTGGCCACGCCGATCACCGCGCTGACGACGGTGATCGTCCACCGCGGCCGACGTGCCCCCAGGACCCGAAAGGACCGGAGGGCCAGGGGGCCAAGGTCGGGTACCGCGGCAAACACGCCGGACGCGGCCCGCCACCGGGTCAGGGCGGTGGCCAGCAGGGTGAACGGAAGCGCCCACACCAGCAGACCGACCGGTTCGTGACTGTTCCGGCTGAGCCAGCCGCCGAGGGCGTACGCCAGGTCCGGGGCTGCCGCCCCGATACACAGCGCGGTGCCGTCGACCGCCGAAGGCCAGCGCAGCTTTGCGCCGACGATCAGACCTTGATGAGCGGGGAACGTGACCGGCATCCTGAGTTGCGAGGGTAGACCCGGGGGTCGGTGCACTAGCGTCGGGCGCATGGCCCAAGCACCGGAGCAGTTCCAGTACGCACTCAGCGAGCAGATCAGATCCCACGCTCTTACGTTTCCGGAGACCGAGGAGGGCACGTCCTGTGTCAACCGGGCGTTCAAGGCGGGTGGCAAAAACTTCGTGTTCCTCGGTGAGAAGGATCAGGAGACCAATATCCGGCTGAAACTCGACGCATCGATTCCCGAGATTCAGGAGCGGGCCGCCGAGCAGGACCGGACGTGGGATGTCGGCAAAGGCGGTTGGGCGATGCTCCGCTTCGATCCGGAGGACCCACCACCGGCTGCCGACCTGGAGCGGTGGATCACCGAGAGCTTCCTGCTGCTGGCCCCGAAGAAGGTGTCCAAGCTCCTCGATACGGACTGAGCGCCTGCTCACCTACGCAGACGAACGACAACTCCAGCAGCCGGCGAGGTGGTCGCGTTCGGTTCGCCCTTGACAGCAACGCGCCGTCGCCGTAGTTTACCTAGTAGTTAATTAACCAACTGGTTCATTAAGGATCTCGTTCGATAGCGAGACAGGTTCAGTAGCGAGACAGGTTCAGTAGCGATTCGGAGTGAACAGGAGCAGGACGGACGATGACCGCGGCGGTGTACGAGGATCAACTGGACGAGACGTTCGCCGCGCTGGCCAACGCCACCAGACGGGCCATCCTGGCCCGGCTGGCCGAGGGGGAAGCCAGCGTCAACGAACTGGCGGAACCGTTCAACCTCTCCCTCCCGGCGATCTCGAAACACATCAAGGTGCTCCAGCGGGCCGGGCTTGTGGTCCGCAGCCGCCAGGCCCAGTACCGACCCTGCACCCTCGACCCGGGGCCGCTCAAGCAGGTGTCGTCCTGGGCCGAGCAGTACCGGCCGATCTGGGAGGAGCGCTTCGACCGCATGGACGACTACCTCCAGCACCTGCAAACCCAGGACAAGACCGCGGAAACGGCAGACTCACAACGGAAAGAAGAAGAACATGACTGAAGACAGCCAAGCCGACAGCAGTGCCGCCCAGGACCGGGTGGTCATCGAACGGCACCTCGATGCGCCGGTGGCCACCGTCTGGCAGATGTGGACGGACCCGGAACACTTCAAGGCGTGGTACGGACCGACCGGTGCCACGATCCCGGTGGCCGAGATGGACGTGACCGTTGGCGGCAAGCGCCGGATCTCGATGGCCATGGAAACCCCGAACGGCCCGATGACCATGTGGATGGTCGGCGAGTACAAGGAGATCGTCGAGAACCAGCGTCTGGTCTACACCGAGGCCATGGCGGATGAGGACGGCAACATCAAAACCTCGGAGGAGATGGGTATGCCGCCCGGCCATCCGATGGTGACCGATGTGATCGTCGAACTCGAGGACGTCGACGGCAAAACCAAGATGACCATGACCCACGTCGGCGTGCCGGCGGATTCCCCCGGTGCGATGGGCTGGAACATGGCGTTCGACAAGCTGGTGGCGCACCTGGCAGCCTGACTGCATGGAAGCCGCGCTGATCACCGGCAGGCACGAGCTCGCCATCACGGAGATGCCGGAGCCCGAGCCGGGCATCACCGGCGTGGTCGTGGACGTCGACCTCTGCGGTATCTGCGGGAGCGACCTCCACGCCTATCGGTCCGGGGCCTCCTACAGCCCTGCGCTGTGCGGCCACGAGTGGACCGGTGTGCTCTCGGCGGTCGGTGACGGCGTCGGTGCGCTCCCGGGCGCGGCATCCGAGCTGACCGAGGGCGATCGAGTGGTGGTTGCGGTCCCGCCGGCCTGCGGGGCCTGCGCCGCCTGTCTGGCCGGGCAGGCGGCGCGTTGTGAGCTCGTCTATCTCACGGCGATCGGGCGCGAGCCGAACGCACCGGCGCACGGCGGTTTTGCTCCCCGGTTGGCGGTCGACGCCGGCCGGGTGGTGAAGGCGCACCCCGACCTTTCGATCACCGAGGCGGCCCAGGTCGAGCCGGCGACGGTGGCGTTCCACGCGGTCCGCCGGACCCAGCCCCGGCTGGGTGACCTGGCGGTGGTGCAAGGTGCAGGGCCGATCGGTTTGACCACAGTGCAGTGGGTGGCGGCCGCCGGCGCCGGGGAAATCGTGGTGATCGAACCGAACGACACGCGGCGGGCCGGTGCCGCTCGGCTGGGGGCGACGGTCACCACCACCCCGGACGAGGCCGCCGCGTTGATCCTGGACCTGAGTGGCGGACTCGGTGCCGACGTGGTCTACGAGTGCGTCGGCCGGGCCCAGGCCATCCAGAGCGCCGTTGCGCTGGCCAGGCGAGGCGGGGTGGTCAGCATGATCGGTGTGCCGTTCGAGACCGCATCGATCCAACCGGGGATGTGGCTGGTCAAGGAAATCACCATGCAGGCGTCACTGGCCTACACCCACGAGGACTTCGAGCCGGCGATGAAGATGATCGCCGCCGGCAAGGTGGACCTGGAGGCGATACACACCAAAACGGTCGACCTCGACGGCCTCGGTGCGGCGTTCGAGGATCTGGCGACCGGGGCGACCGACGACCTCAAGATTCTGGTCGATCCGAATCAGCGCTGAGCCGACTGCGACGAACCGCGCCGGGCCGGGCGGCCTGACCAGAGCGGCCGCGATCGGGCGGTCCGAAACCTCGGCCCGACGCCCGCTCCCCACCCGGGATCAGGCCGACAGCTCTGCGTGTTCGGTGTCGGCGGATTCGACCAGGGCGGCCAGGGCCTCGGTCAGGTCGTCCAGCACCTGCCGTGACCGTCCGTCCGGGGCGATCGGGTCACCGAAACGGACCAGCAGGACCCGCCGTCGGCCGAGTCGGATCCGGGGGAATCGGTTGCCCGGCGGCAGCAGCTCGTCCGTGCCGATCAGCGCCGCAGGCATGATCGGTCGACCGGCCCGCTTGGCCAAAATGGTCACCCCCGGCTCCAGCGGCCCGATACCCCTGGTCCGCTCGTCGGGGTCGACCAGCCGCCCCTCGGCCATGATGACCAGGTTCAACCCTGCTTCCAGCCTGGCCACCCCCTCGGCGATCGTCCGACGGGCCCCCGCTCCGTCGCCGGCCACCGGGATGGCCCCGATCCTGGTCAGCAGCCAGCGGGTCAACGTCCCCTGGAAGTAGCGTTCGGTGACAAAGAACCCGGCGACGTAACCCATTCGGTACAGACCGATCAGGCCGAGCATCGTGTCGAACATGCTGCGATGGTTTGGCGCCCAGATGACCGGCGTCTGATCCGGTCCCGGCCGCTGCCCCACCGGTGGGAGTTCGATGCGGACAAACAGCACCGCCAGGGCGGAAAAAACCCGGCCGAACCGTCGGAAACTCCGACTGCGATCCCTATCCACCACAACAGGATTGTTCGACGCCATGTAGTTTCCTTCTGCACTATCTCTCTCGGCTGGCCTAGGTTATGCCCCTATGGGTCAACCAGTCAGCACAGAAGAGATCTTCTCCCGGATCGATGTGACCCCGCCGTACTACGCGCTCCGGGATGTCACCAGAAACGATGACGGAACCGTGGAGGCCTCGGCGTCGCGGATCCAGGACCTCGGCCAACAGGTCGGTCCGATCACCGCGGCCGACGCCGCCAGGCACATGGCCATCATGGGGTCGGTCGGCGCCGGGCTGGACAACCCGGAACCGGACCGCCACATGTATCTGGCCTACGACGCCGAGTTCCGCAGGGCCAGGGAACGTCCGCCGGAGGACGCCACCGAGTTCCGGCTCAGCGCCCGCCACACCTGGATCAACGCCGGGACCGCCCAGTCGACGATCGTGCTCCGGACCGATGACGGCGCCCCGATCAACAGCCTGAGCGTCTATTACATGGTGCTCAAGCGGGACGACTTCTTCTTTTTCTTCGGTGACAATCAACGGGAGACCGACGAATCGACCGATCCCTACGCCGACGCCGTCGGCCTCAGCGATGTCGAGATAGAGGGCAAGATTCTTCGGGCGACCCTCGGTGAGATCACGCCCGAACTGTGCCCCGGGCACTTCAAGGGTCTCCCGGCGATGCCGGTCGCCTATCTGATGAGCAACGTCTTGGACGCAAACGCCACGCTGCTGAAGTCAGTGCTCAACGCCGACACCCTCTCCTTTGCCGTTCGCGAAGGATCCGTCCGGGCGGAGGCGCTGGCGTTCGTCGGCGAGCGGGTTGACGTCGAGGTCGAGTTCCAGCGGTTCTCCGGCGGCACCTATTGGCTGCATTCAAAGGCCCTGGTCGGGAACGAGAAGTCGGTGGGCGCGCTGCACACAAAGCTACGGGTCAGGGAACAGCCAAGTATCAGGTGACCACGTCCGGTCGTCTGGTCGGGCAAGGTGGTGATCCCGAATGCCCCATACCCAGGAGGGAATGTTGAGCGAGGAACGTGCTGTGCTCCGTGCCGGACCGCTGCGGGCACTACCCGATGAGGTGCTCGACGAGCTGCTGGTCAGCTGCGGGCGGCGTGTCTGCGTCGGCGGGGAGATCATCATCGAGGAGGGTGACGACGACCGGGAGGCGTACGTGGTGCTGCACGGCCGGCTCCGTGTGCTGCGGACCGAGGTGGCCACCAACGGCAGCGCACCCGCGGTGACGGCGGTGGCCGAGATCGGACCCGGCGAGATGGTCGGTGAGATGGCGTTGCTCGCCCAGGGTCGTCGGACCGCCTCGGTCGTGGCGGTCCGAGACACCGAGCTGCTGGTTCTGTCCGAGGCCGTCTTCCGCGGGCTGACCGAACAGAACGTTGCGACGCTTCGCCACATGGCGGAACTGATCGTCACCCGATCAACCGCAGCGACGCTGCCGCTGTCACGGCCGAGCGTTGTCGCCGTTGTGACGGACGGGCCGGACACCGAGTGGTTCTCGCCTCTGCTGGCCGCCGGCTTCGAAGCCGAGAATCGGGTCATCCTCGATGTGCTCCATGCCGCGCCGGACGACCTGCGGAGCGTGGTGCGTCGGGCGGAGCTGCAGGGTGAGGTGGTGCTGCTGGTCGCCGAGGCCGCCGATCGGAAGTGGGCGGAGGCGGCGGTCCGTCAGGCGGACGTGGTGATGCCGGTCGCCGCCCGCCGAGGTTCGCCGTGTTGCGAGGCGGTTCAGGACTGGTTGGCCGACCACCCACGGCCACCCCGGGTGGACGCGGTCACCCTGGACGACGCTCCGGCACCATCGTCGTCCCTGGCCGGGAACGTCTGGCGGCATCGTGTCCGGGCCGGTTCAACCGCCGACGCCGAGCGGCTGGTCCGCCTGGTGTCGGGTGATGCAACTACGCTCGTGCTGGGCAGCGGATCGGCCAGGGGTCTGGCCCATCTTGGTGTTGTCCAGGCGTTTCAGGAGCGGGGTGTCCCCATCGACGCCATCGGCGGGACAAGCGCAGGCGCCGTCGTGGCCGGAATGTTCGCCACCGGACGCTCGATTGAGCAGATGCGACAGGACCTGATCAACTTCATCGACGACGTCAAGTGGAGCCGGGACCTGATCTTCCCCCGATTCTCCGTGCTGAGCGGTCGGCAGCTGTCCGACGAGATCGAGAACTACTTCGACGGGAAACACATCGAAGACCTGCCCCTCGACCTGTTCACCGTCGCCACCGATCTGGGGACCGGGACAGCCGTGGTTGATGACCGCGGACCGGTCTGGCGGGCGGTTCGGGCCTCGGCCGCCATACCCGGCGTCTTCCCTCCGGTCCGCAGCGGCAGCAGTCTTCTGGGGGACGGCGCCATCGTCGATCGACTACCGGTCGGGGTCATGCGACGACGCCACCCTCAAGCCCGAGTCGTCAGCGTTGACCTGGCAACACCGAACGGGCTGGCGCCGAGCGGCTACGCGGAGGACGGGCGGGTGTCGTGGCGCCGGGCGCTATGGCCCGGCCGCCGCACGAGAGGCCTGGGTGCGGTGATGGGCCGGATCATCGAACTCACCGGCTCGACCGACGACGTGGGCGACGTCACCATCCGGCCGGAGATCGGCGAGCTGTCCCTGCGGGACGGCACAAAAGCCGTCGACGCCGCGATGGCCGCAGGTCGGACCGCGGCGCTGGACGTCCTCGACACGATTCACC
Organism: Actinomycetota bacterium; assembly: GCA_039029335.1. Lineage (GTDB taxonomy): Bacteria > Actinomycetota > Acidimicrobiia > Acidimicrobiales > SZUA-35 > JAHELU01. The sequence continues at coordinate 12,864 of JBCCGJ010000010.1, forward strand.
AGGACCAATCCTGATGTGATGTGATGCGACGATGAAGTTCGGATTGGCGTTCGCCAGCAGCATCGGAACAAACCCGGCCGCCGCCCTGGAGATCGCCACCGTGGCCGAGGAGGTCGGCTTCGAATCGGTCTGGGGTGGCGAGCACGTCGTCATGCCGTCGGTTATCGAGTCCGCCTACCCGTACACCGCCGACGGCAAGATCCCGGCCACTCCGGAAACCCCCATCCCCGATCCGCTCATCTGGCTGTCCTACGTTGCGGCTGCGGCGCCGACGCTGCGGCTGGGCACCTGCATCCTGATCCTGCCTCAGCGCAACCCGCTGGTCCTGGCCAAGGAGCTGGCGACCCTGGACCACCTCTCCGGCGGCCGGGTCGAGCTTGGGATCGGTGTCGGCTGGTTACAGGAGGAGTTTGTCGCCCTCGGTGTTCCGTGGGAGCGGCGAGGCGCCCGCAGCGACGAGTACCTCGAAGCGATGCGCACAGTCTGGTCCGGCAGCCACGTGGAGTTCCACGGCGAGTTCGTCGACTTCGAGCCGCTGACCGCCACGCCTCGGCCGCCGCAGGGCCGGGACATCCCCATCCTGGTCGGCGGGGACACACCGGTGGCCATTCGACGGGCCGCCAGGCTGGCGGACGGCTATTTCCCCGGCGAGGGGGACGAGACGAAGCTGGCCGAGCTGATCGTCGCCGCAAGAACGGCGTGCCAGGACATCGACCGTGACCCGGACTCCCTGGCCATCAACGCCATGTTCGGCAAGCACCTCCGGGAGCCGACAGCCGGGATCGAGATCATGGCCGACCTGGGGATCAGCCGGGTGATGGTCCCGGCCTTTGCGTTTGCGGGCGACGGCGGCCTCGATCGGCTTCGCCGGTTCGGTGAGGAACACGTCCTCCCCACAGTCGCCGGCTGACCGACCGGCACCAAAGCGCTACCCGATGCCGTCCACTAGCCGATGCCGTCCACGATCACCGCGCTGCCGTTTGTGGTGGCGGCCAGCCGCATTCCGATGACCGCCTGGTAGTCCTCCGACTCGTAGGCGGCCAGCGCCGTCTCCTTGTCGGGGTACTCGATGACGACGGTTTGGGCGCCCGGCTCGCCCTCCTTGATCACCGACGCCGGATCGAGGGCGATCACTTTGCCACCTGCCACGATCGGACCGGCGACCTTCTGGTACTCCCGGTACCCGTCCGGGTCCACGATGTCGAAGTTCGCAATCAGGTAAACAGCCATGACGCTCGGTGTAGCACAGCGACCGACCGCCCGGGAATTGCCCCGGCCGGTGCCCACGACCCGGGGCCGGGCTGCGGGCCCCGGGCCAGCGCCGCTAGGACTTCCGGGCATCCGAGCGGATGGTCTCCGCGCCGGAGGGGTCGACGATCTGACCGTGCACCCACTGGTTGTGGGCGTGACCGACATGCTGCAGGCCGAACGCCGACTGCACCGCAACCGGGAACCCCATGGCGTCGACCGACTGGTTGACCGACATCTTGGCCAGCTTCAGACCCATGGCAGGCCGGGAGGCGATCCGCTCCGCAAGCGCAAGCGTCTCCGCCTCCAGGTCCTCCCGAGGCACCACCCGGTTGACCATGCCGATCGCCTTCGCCTCCTCGGCGCCCATCGCTTCACCGGTGAACAGCAGTTCCTTGGCCCGCCGAGGCCCGAGCTCGAACGCGTGGGCGAAGTACTCCACCCCGTTCACCCCGAAGGCAACCACAGGATCGGAGAACGTTGCATCCTCGGATGCCACAACCAGGTCACACGGCCAGACCAGCATCAACCCACCGGCGATCACCTTGCCGTGAACCTGGGCGATGGTGGGTTTGGGCAGGTTCCGCCAGCGCATGCAGAACCCCAGATAGATCTCCTCCTCCCGGGCCATCAGCCCCTCGGCACCCGGTTTGGTGAACCCGCCGATCGGGCCAACCGTGTCGAAGGCGTCGAAGTCGGATCGGTCCCGCAGGTCGTGACCGGAGGAGAAGTGTTTCCCGTTCGCCCCAAGGATGATGACCGTGACCTCGTCGTCGGCCACCGCCACATCGAAGGCCGCGTTCAGCTCATACAGCATCCGCTTGTCCTGAGCGTTGGCCACGTCCGGTCGATTGAGCATGATCCTGGCCACGCCGGGTGCGGCAATCTCGTAGGTGACGGTCGGGGTGTCGCTGTCCGCACTGGTCATGATGCGACGCTAGCAACCGAGTATTAGGGTCTACCAGGATGAGCCCGTCACAGGAACCGAACCCGAACCTCGACGCCGCCTATGCGGTGGAGAGCCCGGAGGACAACCGGCGGTTATATCGGGACTGGGCCGGCACCTACGACGAGGACTTCGTCGCAGCCAACGACTACATCTACCACGACCGCATCGCCGAGATCTTTGTTGCGGAGCTGGCGTCATCGTCCATGGACCTGACCGCCGCGCTGGTGCTTGACGTCGGCTGCGGGACCGGCGTGGTCGGAGAGGCGCTGCGGGCCCGGGGCGTCGAGCTGGTTGACGGCATCGACCTGTCACCGGAGATGTTGGCAAAGGCCGGCGAGAAGTCCGACGATCGTGGGAGGACCTACCGGCAGCTGGTCGAGGCCGATCTCACCACCTCGATCAGCCTGGCCGACGAGGTCTACGGCGGTGTGGTCAGCGCCGGTGCGTTCACCCACGGCCATCTCGGCCCGGACTCGTTGGACGAGCTGCTGCGCACCGCGGCTCCCGGTGCCCGGTTCGCGCTGGGCATCAATGCGAACCATTTTGTCCAGCACGGGTTCGCCGACCGGTTCAACGAGCTGGCGGAGGCCGGCCGGATCAGCGGCTTGCGGGTGGAGGATGCGGCGATCTACGAGGGGGCCACCGGGCAGGATCTGGACCACATCTCCCGGGTGGCGGTCTTCACCAGGAACTGACCGGATGCCAACTCCGGTGCTCCCATCAGCAGATCCGGTCGCCCCGGTACCTGTCGTGTTCACAAAGGGTTGCCGCCACCTTGCTCAGCGCGGTGGCCAGGTGCTCGGTCTCGTCCGCGTCCAGGTGGTCGAAGATCAACCGGCGAACGTCGGCCACGTGCAGCGGTGCCAACGCTTCCAGCCGCTCCCGACCCTGCGGGGTGAGGGTGGCGTACTTGACCCGCCCGTCGTCCGGGTCCTGGTCGACGGCAACGTCCCCGGACTCGATGAGGCTGCGGAGTCGGTGGGTGAGCCTGCTCGGTGACAGGTTTGCCGCATCCGCAAGGTCGGACAGGCGCATGGTGTCATCCGGTGCGCAGGACAGCGCGTCGAAGATCGTGTAGTGGACAACCAGCAGGTCATGTTCCTTCAGGGTCCGGTCGATCCGTGGCAGCCCACGGTTGACCAGCACCAGAAGTGCCCGCCATGCCTGCTGCTGGGTGTCGTCCAGCCACGGTGCCTCGGGAGCCTCATCGGCCACCGGGGTGCTGTCGATCCGGGGTTCGGCCATGTGTCACAGCCTAATAGTTGTCACGTCAAATATCTCGTGATAAGTTGACACTTCAAGCAATTACTTGACTCGTCAAATAACTAGCCCGAGAACATCAACCGGAAGGGACCGATCGAGATGACCACACCAACCACAACCGAACCCGTCGCCCGCCCCGTGCAGCGGATCGTCCCGGCCGTGTCAACGCTTGAGGGCGGCGGGTTCGAGGTGAACCGACCGTTCCCAACGGCCGACGCGGACTGGTTCGACCCGTTCCTCCTCCTGGACGAGATGGCCCCGAGTTACCACCCGCCCGGCCAGGCCGTCGGTGCGCCACCCCACCCCCACCGAGGCTTTGAAACCGTCACCTACATCCTGCGGGGCGAGGTCGAGCATCGGGACTCCGCCGGAAACCACGGGATCATCGGTCCGGGAGACGTCCAGTGGATGACCGCCGGGGACGGCATCGTCCACTCCGAGATGCCCTCGGAGCGGGTCCAGACCGAAGGGGGCCACGGCCACGGCCTCCAGCTGTGGGTCAACCTGCCGGCCGCGCTGCGGAGAACGACGCCCAACTACCAGTCCCTACCGGCCAACACCATTTCGTCCGCCACCGGTGACGGCTGGCGGGCCGAGGTGGTGGCCGGATCCCTGTTCGGCGTCACCGGCCCGGCCACAACCCACACCCCGATCGGCTACGCCAGGATCACCGTCGACCCAGGCACCACGGTTCGCCTGCCGGTGGCCGATGGACACACCGCGCTGATCTACGGCTTTGCCGGGTCCGGCCTGGTCGGCGATGAGCGGACCGAGCTGGCCGCCCAACAGCTTGCGGTGTTCGAACGGTCCACCGGTGATGTCATCCTGTCGGTACCCGTCGATGCCACCGAGCCGTTCGACGGCCTGGTGCTCACCGGTCAACCGATCGACGAGCCGATGGCCCGCTACGGACCGTTCGTGATGAACACCCGGGCCGAGCTGCAGGAGGCCATCGAGGATTTCAACGCCGGTCGTATGGGTTCCCTGGCCGCAACCGGCACCGCCTAACCGTCGAAGATCTTCCAAACGATCACTCTGCCAATCCCTCAACCAATCGGAAAGCAACCAATCATGAAGCTCCTGACTTTCGCCGCATCAAACAGCAAGAACTCGATCAACGGGAAACTGGTCACCTACGCCACCGAGATCCTGACCGAAAAGCTGGGTGACGAGCTGTCGGTGAACCACATCGACCTGAACGACTATGAGATGCCGATCTACAGCATCGACCGCCAGACCGGCAGCGGCGTCCCCCAGCAGGCCCAGGACTTCTACGCCGCCATCGGCGACGCAGACGCAGTGCTGATCTCGTTCGCCGAACACAACGGCTTCTACACGGCGGCGTACAAGAACCTGTTCGACTGGACTTCCCGGATCGACATGGCCGTCTACCAGGGCAAGCCGACAGTCATGCTGGCCACCTCACCCGGCGGCCGAGGTGGCGGCAACGTCCTCAACACCGCGGTCGGCTCGGCGCCCTTCTTCGGGAACGAGGTGCTGGCCAGCCTGTCCGTGCCGAACTTCGGGGACAACTTCGACACCGAGGCCGGGAAGCTCACCAATCCGGAGCTGGACGCCGAGCTGCGGGCCGCGGTGCAAACCCTCATCGATCTGCCGTAGTTCACGCCGACGAAGCCGTCGTCCGAACGCCACCCCGGGGCGACCAGAACCCCGAGAGGTTGCCCGGTAACCTCCTTATCGTGAAGGTGGGCAACTTCTGATGGCGGCGGGCGGCTTGGACATTCCCGGACTGACCGACTTCAGGGAAATCGGCAGTGGCGGCTTCGCCTCGGTGTACTCGGCCTACGAGCCGGACGCCGGTCGGACCGTTGCGGTGAAAGTGCTGCGGGCGGTCGACGAACGGGGACGCCGCCGCTTCGACCGTGAACGCCGGATGATCGGCATGACCACCGCCCACCCCAACATCGTCACGCTGTTCCGGTCCGGGTTCACCGAACAGGGCAACCTCCCGTACCTGGTGATGGAGCACGTACCCGGCGGATCGCTCGAGGACCGGTTGGTCGGCGGCGCACGAATACCAATCCAGCAGGCGGTCGGGGTCATCGCACCGGTGGCGGACGCGCTGGGGTTCGCCCACCGCGCCGGCATCGTCCACAAGGACGTCAAACCGGCCAACATCCTGCTGACCGGGACCGGCACGGCCAAGTTGACCGACTTCGGGGTCTCGGCGGTGCGGGACGCCACCGGTACGTCGCAGATCGGATTCTCCTTCGCCTACTCCCCACCCGAGACGTTCCACGCCTCGGTGGACGTCGAGGGCCGCACCGTCGATCTGCGGGATGAACGATCGGATCTCTACTCCTTGGCCGCCACGTTGTCCGCCATGATCACCGGCACGGACTCGTTCGCAGCCGAGACCCAGGCCATGGCCATGCACCGCATCCTGACCGAGGCGCCGCGGTCCGTCGGCCACCCCGGGTTGGATGAGTTCTTCACCACCGCACTGGCCAAAGACCCGAACGAGCGCTTCCCCGATGCGGACAGGTTTCTGCGGGCCATGCACGCCGCGGTGGACGGGACCGCCGTGTACTCGCCCGCTCCTCCCGGCGTGCGGGCGCTCGTGGATTCGCCGCCGGAACACCAACGCTCGAGCGGCGCCGCGATCATTGGGGCCGGAGTGGACGGCGGGCCCCTCCCGGACCCTGGTCCGACGCGACCGGTCCCGCCGCCGGGACCCGGTGGGTCCCACCGACCGGTCCTGCTCGACGGTGCTCCGCCGCCAAAAACGCGACCGGCCACCGCATTGCCCTCCACCGGTGCCCGTTCGACCCACCGACGGGAGCGCCGATCCTGGCCGATGGTTGCCGCTGCTGTGCTGGCGGTCGGGCTGATCGCCGGCGGCGCCGGTTTCCTGGTGCTGACCCGGAACACCGATGGCGGCGGCTCGCCAGAGGCGGAGACGGCCGTCGCGGCGGACACCGTGCCGGCCGACGCCGACGATGCGGCCGCGAGCACCCGTAACGCGGCCGCCGCCGATACCGAGGCCGAAGCGGCCGACGGCGAGATCGATGGGGAAACCGATCAGGCAGCCGCCGAAGACATCGACACCGCAACCGATGGCGACATCCCCGACGCAGCAGAAACCGGCGACGAGGAAACCGGCGCCGCAGCCGACCAGGCCGACAGCGAAACCGCCGATGGCACCAACACCGCCGATGGCACCTCCGACGGCGCAGCCGCGCCGGACACCAACCGTCCGACGCTCGTCGACGAGGTGGCCGGGGCCTCCGTCGCCACGCCCGGGGTGGAGACAAACTTCGTCATCGAACTCGGCGACGGGCTGCTGGCGTCCTACCACTTCAGTGGCGGGGCCCGCATCTGGCGGCGGGGCGATCCGGGGAACCCGGTCGGCACGATCACCGACGGGGTCGGCATCATGACCGGCCTCGACAACGGGCTCATCGCAACCAGCGGGACGTTCGGGGACGGGACGGTCCAGATTCGAGATCCCCGATCGCCGGAGATCACCATCGCCACCTACGAGGGGCTGGTCTCGAACGCTGCCGTGACCGCACTGACCCAGCTGGACAACGGCTTGATCGTGGCCGGTGGGGCGGCCGGCGGTGTTCACCTCTTCGATCCCGACAACCCAAGCGGACCCGTCGCCGCCTACGCCGGTCACGCCAGCGTGATTATCACCGACATCGTGCAACTGCCGAGCGGTCTTGTGCTGTCCAACGGCGAAGGCGACGGCGCTCATCTGTGGAACCCGGCCGACCCACAGGACCCCATCCGGGTGTACCAGGTACCCGGGCCGGGCACGTTGGCGACCTACACAAACGACCTCGTCGTCCTCGACGACGGCCGTATCGTCAGCAACACCCTCGACGGCAACGCCCACGTCTGGGACCCGAACCTCCCCAACTCACCGCAGGCCACCTTCACCGGCCACGAGGTCAACAACGTCATTGGACTCGATGGGGGCCTGGTGGCAACCGGTGGTGAGGACGGCGTTGTGCACATCTGGGATCCGGCCGAGCCCGGCACCATCCTGCTCAGCTACGGCGCTCACACCGGCCCGGTTTACGGACTGGTCGTACTGAGCGACGGCCTCATCGCATCGGTTGGCGCCGACGAGGTCCACATCTGGAGTCCCTGGGCCGATCGGTGATCACGGCGCCGAGGGTTGCGCCACCAGCTCACTGCTGACCACGTCCTGACCGTCGGCGTCCACCGCAACGACCCGGAATCCGACCCGTCGAGCGTCGATTCTGGCGACGGTTGTTGTCCTGGCCGACCCGTCACGCAGGACAACAAGGGTCACGGTTCGATCACCGGAGACGGCTTCGATCCGCCAAGACCGGGGATCGGCGTCGGCACTGGGATTCCACATCAGGAAAACCCGATCCGCGCCGACGGACTCGGCCGTCAGCTCGACCGTCGGCTCCCGGTCGGTGACCGACGTGGTCGGCCGGTCCGAGGGCGGTGGGCCGGCGGAGGTCGAGGTTGTTGTGGTGCCGGATGTGTCGGTGTTCGTGGTCGGCGTGCTCGACGGTGTTGTTGGTGTGGTGGTCGAGTCGGTCCGGTCGGAGTCCCCGTCGCGGTCCGCCTCGTCCCGGTCGCCGTCCGGCGGCCGATCGACCGCCGTTGTGGGTGTCCGATCGTCCGACCCGTCGGGCACCGAGGTGGTGGTCGTATCGTCGCCGGTCGGACCGACCGACACCACCGGGTTCGACGTTTCGGGAAGCGCGTCGTCCGGCGGGTCCGGCCGGTCCGACCCGGAGAGATCCAGGATCTCGATCCGGCCGCTCACCACCAGGGCTTCCGAGCCGGGGCCGAGGACCACGCCGCCCACAACCGCCTCCCCGTCATCGGCAACAACAATCCGGGTTCCGTCCGGCAGCTCCTGGCCGGCCGCACCGGGGCTGGGCGCCTCGCCGGGCAGCACCACGTCGGTGCCCGCCGCAGCGGTCATGATCACCACCGGTTGCGAGGTACGGAAGACGGTCAGCGACAGCAGGACGACCATCACAACCGTTGCCCCGGCTGTGCCGATCAGCAGGCGACCGATGGGCCACCGGTCCGGGCGACCACCGACAACCTCAACGTGACGGACCCGGAGGTGGGCGTCCAGTCGATCGGCGAACGCAGGATCGACCTCGGCGGTCGGTGCCCGGCCCATCCTGGTCAGCTGCTCCGTCAATTCGTGGTCGTCGGTCATCGCACCCGCCTCGCCTTCCGTGACTCGACCGGCTCGGCGTCTCCCGCGCCGCCCGCTTCCTCCGTCCGGGCGGTCTCGATCGCCCGCCGGAGGGCCTTCAACGCCCGTGACAGCACAACCGCAAAGGCCGGTTTGGCAAGCCCCATGGCCCTGGCCGCGTCGCCGTGATCCAGACCGGCCAGGTATCGCAGGTCGATGGCCCGCTGGTACCGGGGGCTGAGCCCGGTCAGCGCTCTGCGGACAAGAGCGGTGTCGTCGTCGGCCAGCAACTCGGTGAACCGGTCGTCGGTCGTCAGTTCCGTCATGGTGGCCATGGCGTGCTGACCGCGGTCGGTGGTGGCCCGCCCTTCCCGTCTGTAGTGGGCCACAACCTGATTCGCCGCGATGCGAAAGAGCCACGGGGCCACCCCGCCCGGTTGCCACCGGTACCGGGGCAGACCCCGCAGTGCCGCTTCGAACACCTGGGACGTCAGGTCCTCCGCAGTCTCCCGACTGCCGGTCCGCCGCCAGACGTAGGCGTGGACCCGCGGGAGGTAGCGCCGATAGAGCTCGGCGAACGCATCAGCGTCGAGCCTGGCCCGCTCCACCAGGTCGCGCTCATCGAGAGTCGGGTCGGAGAACAAGGTCGGCACATGATACGGCCGGACCAGCATGTCGATGTCGATATCGAGGTCGCTGGTCGACATGGGCCCGGCCGCTGTGCCGGTCCGGTCAGTCGGCCGCCGGTCCCCGTACGTGTGACCGCGCCCGGGCTCGATCCGCAAGGCGACGGTCGTGCTCATCCATTTCGACCAGTACGACCCGCTCGACCCGGGATTGACCGACCCGCCTACCGTTCTCGTCGACCGCGATCACCGCGTATCGGACGAGCTTGGCCTCGGCCGACACGACATCACGGAATCCCGTCAGATCGAGGCCACCGCGGGCAACCAGCTCCCGGTCACCACGGTCGACCACCCGCCACAGCTGATACCCGGCGGCCCGTTCGCTCTGGGCCGGGCGCCAGCGGCACCCGATCCGAATACGGGTTGGGTCGACGACGTCGGTCTCCGCAGCCTCACACACCATCTGCAGGACCTCGAGATCCCGGACCGGTGGCCTGTGAACCGGCCGGGCCTGGTCCGCAGCAACCCCGGCCCTTGCCGCCCGTTCCGCGCCGGGTCGTTCGGCGGCCTCCGCCGGTCCGACGGTCAAGATTGTGCCGAGCATGGCAACACCGATGGCCGCTCCGGCCAGTCGGAGTGGGCTGAAACGGGAACGAGAGGAACCTTGGGGCATGGGCTTCCGCCTTTCGATCGTGGCGCACGTCGGTCGTGCATCCACCGATCACAACGCGGACCTCCCCCACCGATTGCACCTCGGCCGAGAAATTTTCCGAACCCCGGCGAAACTTGGGCGCTCAACCCACAGTTTTGGGGGCCGGTGAGCCCAAATTTTCCGGGAGGGTGGGGGTTGGGTGGTGTTGGTCAGTCGGGCGGGGCAAGGGCCCGGCCGAGATCGGCGACCGGCCGGTCGGCGATGGTCCGGATGACGTCGGCCAGCTCCGGTCTCGCCCGGCCGCCGACCAGGTGATCGAATTTCCGGCCCAGTTCCTCCGCGGTCAACGGCTGGTGCATCGACCCCTTCTGTCCGTGCACCGTCCTGGACAGCACGGTCCCGTCGACCAGGGTGATCGTCACCCGACCACCCATCCTCCAGGCGTAGGTGGCGTCGAACTCCGGCGCCGCCTCCACCGAGACCACCTTGGCCTGCAGGTCGGCCAGCGCAGGATCGGCGATGCGCTCCGGCCGGTAGGTTGCCGGGTCACCGGGGTCGGCCAGGAGGGCGGCGGCGATGTTGAACTCGGCCGAGTACTGGGCGGCCATGACCGACACCGTGCCGTCCAGGCTGTTCTGAGTGGCGGCCTTCGTCGGCCCCTCGGCTTCGATCCGGTCGATCCGTTCCGGCCGCAGATCGTGCTCGGCCCGCAGTTCCTGGGTGGCCTGGATCATCGGGTGGATGTCGCTGCAGGCGGCGTACGGCTTGATGGTCAACTCGTCGGTCATCCACCGCTCCCCCAGCCGATCGGTCAGCAGCTCGATCTGTGGTTCGGGGCTGAAGGCCCGGCAGAACCCGTAGACACCGGCCAGACCGTCGCGGGCCCCCTCCATGCCGCCGGCCACCAGCAGCGCCGCGGTCAACCCACCCTCGGCGGCACGGCCGGCGTGGATCCGCTTCGCCATGCCGCCCGAGGACGCGAACTCCATCGTGCCGGACGCCAGGGTGACCGCAAGGCCGAACGCCATCGTCAGCTGCTCACCGTCGAACCCCAGCAGGTGGCCGACCGCGGCCGCGGACCCGAATACGCCCGACATCGACGTGGGATGAAAACCACCGAGCATGTGGGCGGACGGGCCGACCGCGATACCGGCCCGACCCATGGCTTCGTACCCGACGACGATGGCCGCCAACAGCTCGGCCCCGCTGGCGCCCCGGTCCTCGGCGATGGCAAACGCGGCGGGGATGACCGCCGCGCCGGGATGGCTGATGGCCTCCTCGTGTACGTCGTCCAGTTCGAAGGCGTGGGCAGATGCCCCGTTGGCGAACGCCGCCTGGGCCGGGGTGGTCCGGGTTCCGTCGCCGATGATGGTGCTGGGGCCGGAACCGCCGGCGGCCTTGGCCACCTCGATTGCCGCCCGGGACCACGGTTGGGTGGCGCCGAAGACCATCGCGCCGACCGTGTCAAGCAGGCAGTCGGTTGCGATGGCCGTCAGCCGGGGCTCGATCCCACCGGACGACCCCGAAGACCCCGACAACCCCGACAACCCTGACAACCCCGACAACCCGGACAACCCGGCCAGGAAGTGGGCCAGCTCCTCGGTCGCCGTATGTGCCAACTCGGTCATCGGCTACGACGGGTCAAGGGCGGCCATCAGCAGCTCGTGGAGGTGAGGCACCGCGTTTTCGCTGTTTACGTCCGCGCTGCCCGACGGGTGCACGATCAGCGGACCCGGCTGATAGCCGCGGCTGACCACTCCCCGCTGAACCTCCTCCATCAGGTCGAAGTCCTCGGCAACGGTGGTCTTCCAGTCCAGGTCGATGATCTCGTTCTGTTCGGGAGTCGGGTCGGTGCCCTGGTCGCCGTCGAACCACCACTCCCGGATCAGCAGGGTCCGGTCGACGGCGAGCGGTACCCACCGGAAGGTGTTGAGCACCCGGCCCGGATAGCACTGGATGGAGGAGACCGGCCAGGAGAAGAACGATCCGTAGTCGGCGGCGGCGTCGCTGCCGTCGCCGAGGGAGTAGGCGGCTTTGTCCCCCTGGCCGACCGCGGTGTGGTGGATGATGTTGCCCCGGGGGGTGACCCGGTAGCTGGCCGGGGAGACGACCCCGGACGTGAACGCCTTGTGGACGTTCGGGCAGTGGTAGCACTCGTTGTAGTTCTCGACCGCCAGCTTCCAGTTGGCGCCGATCACATGGGTCCGGCGGGCGGTGAGCGTGCGGGCCGCGGCGTCCGGGGCCAGGGCGAGTAGCTCCGCCTCGATACCCGGCAGCGTCTCCGCCAGACTCAGGGCGTCGGGATCCAGGTTGGCGAACAGGAAACCGGCCATCGTGTCCAGCCGAACCGACGGGATGCAGATCTCCCCGACGTCCTCACCTCTCGCCCTGGTCAGCCTCCCGCCCAGGTCGTAGATCCACACGTGGTACGGACAGACAATCGACTTGGCGACCCGCGGCGCAACATCGGTGACGTCGTGCGGCAGGAGGGTGTGACCGCGATGTTGGCAGACGTTGTAGAAGGCCCGTAGTTCACCCTTGTGGTTCGCAACGATGATGCCCTCGTCGCCGAGCTGGGCGGTGATGATCCGCCCCGGTTCCGCCAGTTGCGAGACGTGGCCGACCAGCTGCCAGGTCCTTGCGAAGATGCGATCCAGCTCCGCGGCGTAGATGCCCGGGTCCTGGTAGTACCGACCTTCGAGGGCCCGGGGTCGGGTCTCGGTCTTGTCGGTCCGCGCCTCGGTCACGTCCACCTCCCTAGTCGAGATCGGCCAGAGCGGCGACCAGTCGGTCCATCCGCTCCTTGAAGTTCACATCGGCCCGGAGGAACCGCTTCTCCAGCCCTCGGAAGGAGATCGAACCGTCCTTGACGATCACCCCCCGCTGCAGCAATCCGTCGAACACCTCGGTCGAGTCGGTGTCGGGGTCGAGAATCTCGATCAGAAAAAAGTTGGAGCGACTGTCGGGCACCATGCGGAACCGGTCCAGCTCTTCGAACCGGCCCTGCACGTACGCCCGGGCGTCAACGATGGTGCCGACCGTGCGGTTGACGTGCTCGTGGTCGTCCAGGGACGCAACGGCTCCGGCGATCTGCAGTTGGCCCATGTTCCACGTTGTCTTGACCGCCAGCAGCGGATCGATGACGGCCCGGGCGGCAACCCCGAATCCGATGCGCAAACCCGCCAGACCGAACGCCTTGGAGAACGTCCGCAGCACAGCGAGGTTGTTGTAGTCCCTTGCCAGGTGGATGTAGCCGGGGGTGTCGGAGTAGTGGACGTAGGCCTCGTCCAGCACCACCAGCGCATTCGGTGCGGCCTCGATGATCCGGCGGACGTCCTGCTCGGTCAGCCACGTCCCCGACGGCGAGTGGGGGTTCGTGACGAACACGATCCTGGTGTCCGCCTCGATGGCGGCAATGTAGGTATCCACGTCGAGGGCCATCGTCTCCCGGTTGGTGGCCTCGTGGACGAGGATCGGTTGGCGGCCCTCGGCCTCGGCGAACAGGTGATAGATCGGGAAGCACGGTCCCGGCATCTGGATCTTGCCTCCCGGTTCACAGAACGCCCGGATGATCAGCGAGATGATCTCGGTCTCGCCGGCCCCGCACACCACCTGCTCCGGTTCGTACCCGTAGACGTCGGCGATCTTCTCCCGGAGCGGCTCAGCGGTCCACGACGGGTAGAGGTGGAGCCGATCCAGCGCATCGGCCACCGCCTCCCTGGCCTTCGGTGAGGCGCCGTAGGGGTTCTCCGCAGAGCCGAGTTTGGCGATCTCGTCCGCCGGAATGCCGTAACGCCGTGCCACATAGTCGGTTGGCAGGCCGGGGACGTAGTACTCGGGGGTGACAAGACCCTGGTGGGCGTGCTGCATGCTTGGCTCCTGAATCGGGGGTCGGTCGTTGGAATGTTTGGTCTGGTCTTGTTCTGATCAGTCGTCGGTGTAGATGCCGGCGTCCCGGCGGTTGGAGTGGAACGTGTCGATGGCGGTGACCACGTCGGTCCGGGCGTCGGCCATGACAAACGCCAGCAGGCTCTCCAGCAGAGCAACGGCGGCGATCCCGGAGGAAAACGGCAGCGGCGAGTCGTCGGGGACGATAAACGTCATCGTTGCCGGGGCGACGATGGGAGCGGCCCAGGAGTCGGTGATGGCGATGATCGTCGCCCCCTCGGCGTCGGCTCGGCGAACCGCTTCGACGGTTTCGGACCGGAACGGGCTGAAGGTCATGGCCAGCAGCACGTCTTCCGGCCCCATCCTGGCGACGTCGTCGATAGCCAACCCGAGGCTTGGGATCGCGCTGATGTTGTCCACCGCCATGCCGGCCACGTAGGCGAAGTTCTCGGCCAGCGGTCGTGCGGTGCCGACACCCAGGACGTGGGTCCGACGCGACCCGCCGATCAACTCGGCCGCCTTCTTCAGGTCATCGGCGGCCACGTCGGCGAACAGCGCCTCGACGTTGCCGAGCGCGGCCTTGGCCATGTCGGCCAGGAGCGCGCCGTAGCGGCCACCCTCGTCGATGGAGCGGAGGAAGCGAGCCCGGTCGGGAAAGGACAGGTTCGTCTCCGCCGCCTGCTGGCGGAACGGTTCGCGCAGTTCCTCGTACCCGGCGAACCCGAGCGCCTTGGCCATCCGGACCAACGTGTTTGGTTTCACCCCCGCCGCATCGGCGATGCCCCGCATGGAGGTGACGGCGATCTCCGACGGGTTCTCCAACAGGTAGGTCGCAGCCTGCCGCATCTGCGGCGACAGGTCGTCAAGGGCTGCGTTCATCCGGTCGAGGATCGGCGTCGGTTCAACGGGATTCTCGGCGAGGGGCGTCGGGGGCTGGGTCGGGGTTGGTGTCTGGTCGCTGGTGGCCATCTAGAGACATTTGTACCATGATCTTGACGGGATGGTACATTCGTCCCTAGCAGTGGTCGGGCCGAATCGGCCGGCATGACGCGATCCCAACAGGGGGACAAGACCTGACATGAGCAGCCCGGAATCGGCCAGAGTTGTCATCGTCGGCGGCGGTATCTGCGGGGCCAGCCTCCTGTACCACCTGGCCAAGGAAGGTTGGACCGACACGGTCCTCATCGAAAAGGCCGAGCTGACATCCGGATCCACCTGGCACGCCGCCGGGCAGGTCACCCACTCCGTCTCCAGTTACACGCTGGCCAACTTCCGCAAGTACGCCTGCGAGCTCTACGCCGATCTCGAGGCGGCCCACGGCATCTCCTGGCACCCCAGCGGCAGCTTCCGGGTTGCCTACGAGCCGGTCGAGGTCGATTGGTTAAAGAGTCAGCTCGGCGTGGCGGAGTACGTCGGCAACCGGATGGAGTGGGTGGGGCCGGAGTTCATCAAGGAGCTCCACCCCTTCTACGACGTCAGCGAGATCATCGGCGCAGTGTGGACACCCGATGACGGTCACGTCGACCCGACGGGTGCCACCAATGCCATGGTCACCGAAGCCCGGGAGCGCGGCGCCACCATCAGCAGGCGGAACCGGGTGCTGGAGATCAACCGTCTGTCGGACGGTCGGTTCGACGTGGTCACCGAGCAGGGAACGATCCGAGCCGAGCACGTGGTCAACGCCGCCGGGTGCTACGCCCACCAGGTCGCCGCCATGGTTGGACTGTCGGTGCCGATGGCCAACGCCCTCCACAGCTACCTGGTGACCGAACCGGTGGCGGAGTTCAAGAACCTGGACCGGGAGCTGCCGGTCGTCCGGGACGACTACCTCTCCGGTTATGTCCGCCAGGAGCAGCAGGCAGGGCTGATCGGCATCTACGAGCAGAGCAACGCCGAGGCCGCATGGCACGACGGTCCGGACTGGTCGCTGGAGAACCCGCTGTTCCCTGCCGACTACGACCGCATCGGGTTCTGGCTCGCCAGGGCGTTCGAACGGGTCCCGATCCTGGAGCCGCTGGGTATCAAGCAGGTCATCCGCGGCGCCATCGCCCACACCCCGGACGGTGAGCCGCTGCTCGGTCCGTCCGGTATCCCCAACTTCTGGCAGATGGCCGGGGTGCAGGTGGGTATCGCTGACGGGCCCGGTCTCGGTCGGGAGCTTGCCAGATGGATGGTCCATGGCGACACGGCGGTCAGCGTCCGAGGGTACGACGCCCGCCGATTCGGGTTTGTGCCCCACGACGACGCCATGCGGTACGGCCGGATCAAAGGCACGGAGGACTACGAGTATCGGCATCAGACCCCGGTGCCCGGACTGGAACACCCGGAGCTTCGGCCCTACCGACAGAACGATCTGCACCAGCGGTTCCACGACAGGGGCGCGGTCTTCACCCAGGTCTACGGCTGGGAGCGGCCGAAGTGGTTCCCCGGCGTGGCCGGGATGCCCCAGGAGGACATGGTGGCATTCCGCCACACCGACTGGTTCCCGGTTGCGGCCGAGGAGGCGCGGGCGGTCCGGGAGCGGGTTGGCATCATGGACGGCACCGCGTTCGCCAAGTTCGACCTGGTCGGCCCGGACGCCGCAGACGTGCTCGACCGGCTGACCACTAACACGGTTCCGAAGGTCGGCCGTATCGGCCTGACCTACCTGCTGACGCCAACGGGTCGGATCGAAAGCGAGCTGACCGTCACCAGGCTCGCCGATGACCACTTCTACCTGGTGTCCGCCGCGGTCGGTGAGCAGAAGGATCGTGAGTACTTCGAGGTGCACACCCCGGAGGGGGCCAACGTCGAGCTGCAGGTTCGCTCCGGCGACTTCGGGGTTCTGAACGTGACCGGCCCGCTTGCCAGGGACCTGCTGTCGAAGGTCACCGACACGGACCTCGGCAACGAGTCGTTCCGATGGCTCAGCGCCCAGCAGATCGAGGTGGCCGGGATTTCCGGCATCCGGGCGCTGCGGGTGGGATTCACCGGTGAGCTCGGTTGGGAACTCCACGTCCCAACCGCGGACCTCGGCCCGGTCTACGACGCGATCTGGGACGCCGGTCAGGACCTGGGGGTGGCCAACGCCGGCAACCATGCCCTCGACGGGTTGCGGATGGAAAAGCAGTACATGATCAGCCGGGACCTCACCCACGACGTGTCCCCGGACGAAGCGGGCCTCCACCGGTTCGTGAAGGTCGACAAGGGGGATTTCGTCGGCCGGGACGCGCTGCTGGCCCGCCGGGCCCGTGCCGAGTCGGGAGACAAGCCGTACCGGTGGAAGCTGGCCTACCTGGCGGTGGACGCTGACCACGCCGACCCCCATGGCAGCGACGGGGTCTACGCGGACGGCACCGTCATCGGCGTGATCACCACTGCGGGGTACGGCTATCACGTGAAGCAGAGCCTGGCCTTCGCCTACCTGGCCCCGGAACACGCCGTACCCGGGACCGAGCTGGAGGTGCGGGTCACCGGTGAGCTGTGCCCGGCGAGGGTCCTCGGCGAACCGATCTATGATCCGTCAAGCTCACGGCTACGGATGTAGTCAACGGGCGTTCGTTGAAACGCGTGCACCGAGGAGGACCCGTGCCAACCATCCCTTCCGCCCACCGCCGCTACCGGGCCTACGCCGGGTTCGTGACCACGCCGAAGTACTTCGACGACAGCCCCCAGCAGTTCCTCGAGGTCGCCCCTCAGGGGACCGGCATCCTGCAACGGGTCAACCACCTGGCCGATTACGACTACCAACTAAGTCAGCGGGCCGACAACTTCGACATGCTCATGGAGTCGGCGATCTGCCTCGGTCAGTCCTTCTGCGACGTGATCGGCCAGGTCGGCTCGAACTGGGTGCACTGCAACGGCACCTCTCCGTCCGACATCCTTGAGATCTGCGACGAGATCTCCGCCACCGCCGGCGTCCGATTCATCATGGCCGGTCAGGCCCTGGTCGACGGGCTGCGGGAGATCGGGGCCAAGACCATCACCGTTGCCAACGGGTACTACCGCCCGGATTGGTCCGAGGGCATCAACGGCTACCTGGAGGCGTCGGGGTTCGAGATCCTGTGGGCCGGCGACCTCATCGACCAGGGGCTGGTGGTGGACGAGGCCGAGAAGCTACAGATCGAGGCGGACACGCTCTGGGACTATCCGGATCACCTGATGGTTGCGGCCTGCGTCGACGCCAATCGCCGGGCTCCGGAAGCGGATGCCGTGCTGCAGACGGGGGCCGGGTTTCGGATGATGCAGGTGGTGGACACGGTGGAGAGCCAGATCCAAAAGCCGGTGGTCGGTTCTGACTTCGCGCTCTACTGGGCGATGCTCAAGCATCTCGGCCTGCCGGCCACCCACGGCTACGGCCACCTCCTCTCCACGCTCTCATGACGACCGACGGCGGCACCGATCTCGACGGGAAAATTCTGGCCCTGTGGGCGGTGCCCCGGTCGACGTCGACCGCCTTCGAATGGATGATGCGGGTCCGGGGTGACCTGTCCTGCTGGCACGAACCGTTCGGCGAGGTCTGGTACCAGGGCGACGCACCGGACTGGCCCCGATTCGAACCGGGCGATGTCCAGACGCCCGGCCTGACCTATACGAGCAGGTTGGCCGAACTGGAGACCGACGCATCCCGGGGGCCGGTGTTCATCAAGGAGTTCCCGATGCACCTGGACACGCTGTGGAGCGACGAGTTCTTCAACCGGTTCCGCCACAGCTTCCTCATCCGGGACCCGGCGAAGACCATCACCTCGATGTACAAACACTGGCCGGACTTCCACATCAAGGAGGTGGGGTTGGTCGACCAGCGCCGACTGTTCGACGAGCTGACCGAGAAGCACGGCACGCCGCCTCCCGTGATCGACAGCGACGACCTGCTGACCGACCCGGCGACCGTCGTCGAGGCCTGGTGCGAGGCGGTCGGTATCCCGTTCCTACCGGAGGCGCTGTCCTGGGAGCCGGGGGCAAGGGACGAGGTCAGCTGGTGGGACGGCGGTTCGTTCCACGAGAACCTGCGGAACTCCGACGGGCTCAAACCGCAGCCCAAGACCTCGATCGACATCGGTGATGCGCCGGCCCGGGTCCGGGAGGTCCACGAGGAGATGCTCCCCCACTACCGACATCTCCACCGGCATCGGATCGCCGACACGTGATCCCGCCTCGATGACCGGACTTGTGAAGGCGACGAGCGTTGCCGAGGTGGTCGATGCGGACCTGTGCATCGGCTGCGGGCTCTGCGCTGCAGTGACCGGCGGACGGGTCGGCATGGCGCTGACCGGGAACGGGTCCGGAACCGGGAGCGGTGGTGGCGGGATGCGTCCGGAGCGGACCGACGCCTTCACCGAGGATGAGGAGCGGACCATACTGACCGCCTGCCCGGGGGTGATTGCCGAAGCCAGACCGGACCCTGGTACGGACGGAATCGCTGGGCCGGACCGGGCGGCACAGCCGGAACGGACGGACCCGATCTGGGGTCGCCACCGATCGCTGTTCCTCGGCTGGGCCGGTGACCCCGGCGTGCGGTTTCGGGCGGCGACCGGTGGGGTGCTGACCGCGCTCGGGATGCACCTGCTGTCCTCGGGTACGGTCGATGCGATCCTCCACGTCGGCGCCGACCCGGACCGGCCGATGCGCAGCCGGTCGGTGGTGAGCAGGACACCACAGGACGTGCTGGACAACTGCGGCTCCCGCTACGGCCCGACGTCGCCGCTTGTCGGGCTGGTGGAGATGCTGGACCGGGGGCGGCGGTTCGCGGTCATCGCCAAACCGTGTGACCTGGGTGCGGTCCACCGATACGCCTCGATCGATCCGCGGGTCGATGAGCTGTGCGTGGCCCGGCTGGCCCTGGTGTGCGGCGGCCAATCCAAGCTGAGCAAGTCACGGGCGGTCCTTGAGCAGTACGGTCTCGAGGAGTCCATGCTCTCGCTGTTCCGCTACCGGGGCCACGGCAACCCGGGACCAACCAGGGTGGAGACCGCCGGCGGGCAGGCCTTCGAGCAGACCTATCAGGAGATGTGGGCCGACGAGTCCGGCTGGGATCTGGAGACCCGGTGCAAGCTCTGCCCCGATGCTCTCGGCGAAGCGGCGGACGTGGTTGCGGCCGACGCCTGGCCCGGCGGCGGACCGACCGGCGAGGACGACGGGTTCAACGCGGTAGTGGTCCGAACCGCGTTCGGTCGCAAGCTGGTGGCCGAAGCGATCGCAACGGGTGACCTGGTGCGGGGCGGTGAACTCACCCCCGCTGACCTGAACGACTTCCAGCCCCACCAGGTCAGGAAGAAGGAGGCGGTGGCCGCTCGGCTTGCCGGGGTCGCCGACGCCGGGGCGGCGCCGATTCGAACCGTCGGGTTGCGCATCGAGGAGCTGGGCCGCCGGCTCTCACCGGAGGCCGCGGCGGCCCAACGAGAGGGAACCGCGATGCGGATCAGGGCCAGGATGGACGCGCGTGGCCCGTGAGGCCCGACCGATGAAGATGGAGGAAAGAGGCTCGTGAAGCTGACCGGTATCACCGTGTGGACGGTCGACCTGCCGCTGGTGCGGCCCTACTCCCTGTCCGGAGGGCGGCTGCGGTTCGAACGGTTGGACTCCACGATCGTCCGGCTCGACACCGACGAGGGGCTGGTCGGCTGGGGTGAGGGTTGCCCGTGGGGATCCACCTACCTGCCTGCGTTCGCCCGAGGCATACGGGCCGGCGTCGAGGAGCTGGCGCCTGCGGTGCTCGGCCTCGACCCACGACGGACCGACGTGGTCTACCGGGCCATGGACCTGGCCCTTCCCGGCCACCCGTACCTGAAGTCACCGATCGACATGGCGTGCTGGGACCTTGCGGCCAAGGCCGCCGGCCAGCCGCTGTGCGACATGCTCGGCGGGCGGACCGACGGCACGGTGCGGCTCCACTCCTCCATACCCAGCGGCACGCCGGACGAGCTGCTGACCGAGATCGATCTGGCCAGAGCCGAGGGATACACGTTCCACTCGGCCAAGGTCGGGGCGGACGTGGACGCCGACATCGAACGGATCCGGTTCCTCGATGAGCAGATGCAACCCGGCGAGGAGGTCACCTTCGACGTCAACCGGGCTTGGCTGCCGTCGGAGGCCGTCGCCGTTCTCAACGCGACCCGGGATATCAACCGGGTGGTCGAGCAGCCATGTGAGACGCTGGATCAGCACCTTCAGGTCCGGCGACTGGTCGGTCAGCCGTTGGCCATCGACGAGTCGCTCCAGTCGGTCGGCGACATGCTCCGCATCATCCAGACCGGCGCGTGCGAGGTTGTCGGCCTGAAGGTTGGGCGGGTCGGTGGCCTCACCCCCGCTCGGCGAATCCGTGACCTGTGCCTGGAGGCCGGTATCCGGATGAACATCGAGGATACCGGCGGCACCCGGCTGCAGGCCACCGCCGTCGTCCACCTTGCGCAGGCCACGCCGGAGCCCTTCCGTCGGGCCACGTGGCTGTGCTTCGACCACCTCACCGTCGACCCGATCAGGGGCGGCGTGGTCAACCGGGGCGGCACGTCGGAGGCTCCGGACGGACCGGGCATCGGGGCGGAACCGGACGAGGATAACTTGGGACGTCCGACCGCGGTCTACAGCCTGGAGCAACGATGACGGAGAACCTTCCGAAAACGATGCGAGCGGCGCTGCTGCTTGGTAACGGCGGGCCGGAGATGCTCCAGGTCCGGGACGATGTCCCGGTGCCGGAGCCGGCGACCGACGAGGTGCTGATCGCCGTGGACGCGTGCGGCATGAACAACACCGACATCAACACCCGGGTCGGGTGGTACAGCCGGTCGGTCACGGGTGCCACCTCCGGCGAGGGGTTCGAGGAGGCCAAGACCGATGACGCCACCTGGGGCCGTGGCGGGTTGGCGTTCCCTCGCATCCAGGGCGCGGATGTGTCCGGCACGGTCGTTCTCGCCGGCGGCTCTGGGGGCGAGGCACTGGTCGGCAGGCGGGTCCTGGTCGACCCGTGGATCCGTGACGCCAAGCGGCCGTCCGACCGATCGCTGGCCGGATACCTGGGCAGCGAACGGGACGGCGGATTTGCCCAGTACTGCGCCGTTCCGGCCCGCAACGTCCACCCGGTCGAGACCGACCTAACCCCGATCGAGCTGGCCAGCTTCGCCTGCTCCTGGTCGACCGCCGAGCACATGTTGCAGCGGATCGACCTCGTGGCGGGGCAGAGCATCGCCGTGCCCGGAGCGTCGGGTGGCGTCGGCTCGGCCCTGGTCCAGCTGGCCAAGCACCGGGGGGCGACGGTGGTGGCGGTCGCCGGCTCGTCGAAGCTCGATCAGGTACGGGATCTCGGCCCGGACCACATCGTCGCCCGGGAGACCGCGGACACCCCGGCCGCGGTGGTCGAGGCCAACGGCGGCCCGGTCGACGCGGTGGCCGATGTGGTCGGCGGGGACGACTTCGCCGGCTGGCTGGACGCACTGAGTCGCGGGGGCCGGTACGTCACGTCGGGGGCGATCGCCGGTCCGATGGTCGAGTTGGACCTCCGAACGCTCTACCTGAACGACCTGGAGTTCTACGGGGCCACCGTGTTCCCGCCCCAGGTCTTCGCCGACCTGGTGACCATCGTCGAAGCCGGCGTTGTCCGGCCGGTTGTCGGTGGCACGTTCCCGCTGGAGGAGATCAGCCGGGCTCAGGAGGCGTTCACCCGCAAGGAACACACCGGCGCGCTGATCATCACGCTGTAACGGTCATCACCCCCTAACCGGCGTCGGCAACTGACCACCCGGCTCCAACAAAATTTGGGCTCTCAGCCCACAAGATTTGTGGCGACGGAGCCCAAATTTCGGCTGGGGTGGGGTGGCAGGACTATGGTTCGCACCGTGACACTGTCGGAACGTTCGCTCGGCTGGCTGCGGTACCTGGACCGTAAGGTCAACACCCCGGACAGCTGGGATCGCAACGATCGGCCCCACGACCACTGGGACGACCGGTCGGACCCGCCGATGGCCAGCTGGCATCGGTTCGACCTGGTCGACTCCTCCTACGCCATGGGACTGCTGGCCCATCGCACCCCGGCGTGGACCGAGCCGTACGTCAAGATCCTGGATCAGCTGATCGAGCGGCACACCGGCTGGTGGTCGGCGGCGGACTGGCTGACCCAGTTCGGGCCCGACCCCGACCGGGCGAACTACCCGGACGCCTACCGGGTGCTGATCCCGCCGGAACTCTGGGGCGACTACGACGTGCCCGGCTGGACCGCAAACGGGACGGAACCGTGGGGCACCCAGATGGACCCGGTGGCCGCCGACGGGATGCTGTTCTACAAGGGCTTTTTCCTCGTCCTGCTCGGTATTCGGGCCATGATCGACCCCGCCGACCGGTGGAACCAGCCGTTCGACATGATCCGGGACGGCGACAACACCTTCACCTGGACCCACGCCGGTATCGCCGAACACCTCAACAGGCAGTGGCTGGCGGCGCCGGTCGGCTGTCATTGAGAGAACACCAAGATCTGGCCGTTTTGACTGGCTGGAGCGGGCCTCGGTCTGAGGCTGTACGACAACCGATTCGGCACCGACTATCACCAGCAGTCGTTCGACCCGTGGTGGCGCTACGCCAGAGAGCACTACCTGGATCTGGCTGACGGGCCTGACACGGTGCCGGACATGACCACCCTCTACTACGACCCGCTGCTTGACGTGCATCATCGGCTGCCGGTTGCGTCTGCAATGACCACCTCCTATTACGCCGCACCTCAGGCGCCCGAGGACGCCAGGCGACTGTTCGAAGGAGCGTGCCGGTCGATGAGGCTCGACGGGGAACCGGAGCTGCCGCTGCGGGCGACCCGGAGCTACGCCTCGGCACTGGTGTTGGCCCGGGAGTGGGGTCTGACCGATCTGGAGGATCGGTTGGTGGCGGCGATCGAGGCCTCCTACGAACCGACCTGGGACACCGAGCGGGGCGAGTTCACCTGGGGCCTTGGCCTCAACGAGCCGCACCCTCGAGGTCAGTACAACGCCTTCCTGGCGGCGGCCGAGGCGGCCGGTCCCGGCCGGTGGACCCGCCTGTCGGAGGCCCCGCTGGAACGGTGCCCGCAGGTGGTGGACGTCGACTTTCCCAACGTGGCCCTCACCAGGGCCGAGTGGGTCGGCGAGGCGCTGCACGTCACCCTGGCCCCACTTGTCGAGAACCCACGGGCCACCACAACGTTCCGGTTCGAGAACCGGGAGGCCCGGTTGTTCTCACTGACCGGCATCGAGGGAGCCACGATGGAGGTCCGGGCCAATCACACCGTCGTCCGGGTGCCGATGGTCCACGGCGACCTGGAGTTCACCCACGGGAGCTATTAGCGGCATCCAACCCGGCGGAACTTGGGCGCTGGAACCACACGGTTTGTAGTCCACGTGCCCAAATTTCGGGGGGGGGAGGGGGGGTTGGCGACCGGCAGGGTCGGTGTCACAACCCGGCGGGGTCCGTGTCACAACCCGGCGGGGTCGGTGTCACAACCCGGCAGGGTCCGTGTCGAGGCCGAGCTTGATGCGGCCGGCCAGCTCATAGGTTCGCGGTGCGATCATGGCGTGTTGGGTGGCCACGAAGACGTCCCGGAAACATCGCTGGATCGGGCTGGTCTTGTACACCGCGGCACCACCCGCCGCCTTGTACATCAGTTCGGTCACCTCGGCCGCGGTCTGTGTGGCGTGGGTGGCGCTCAGCCGAAGCAGCCGTTTGGTCTCCAGGTCCACGTCGTTCCCGGCCGCCGCCATATCCCAGGCGCCACCGACGGCGTCGGCCATGAACAGCCAGGCCGACGTGAGCTTGGCCTCGGCGATCGCCACGTCGGCCTGAATGGGCGTTCGTTCCCGCAGCGTCCGGCGGCTTCCCTGCGGCCTTTTGTCCTGAGCCAGCTCAACCAGTTCGTGGATCGATCGCCGGGCGATGCCGACCGCGGCCGACGCGACCCCGCAGGCGAGCAACCCGAAGAACGAGAACCGGGACAGCTCGTTGTCCCGCACCGGCTTGTCCAAACCGACCTGGGCCCACCGCCCCTCCGGGACAAAGACCTCGGACACCTGGTAGTCGCTCGAACCGGTGCCGGACAGGCCGGACACGTCCCAGTTGTCGATCAGCTCCACGTCGGCCGGGTCGAAGAACACAAACGGCATGACCAAGCCATCGGCTCGGGGGGTCGTCTTGCCGTCCGCGTCGACCAACCGGCTGCCGCCGCCAATCCAATTGCAGTGCCGGGATCCGGAACCCCACTGCCAGCGTCCGCTCACCCGCAGCCCACCGTCGACCGGGGTTGCCCGTCCGCCCGGCGCGGCGAACCCGCCGGCGATCGTGTCGACGTTGCCGAAGATCTCCTTGGCGTACTGCTCCGGCAGGTAGGACGACAGCAGAGATGTGGTCGACGCGATGGCGATGCACCACCCGAACGCACCGTCGTGGAACCCGTACTCCTCGGTGACCTCGAGACTCTCCCACGCCGTCACCCCCGGGCCGTCCAGGTCGGCCGGAACGTACTGGCGGAACGCACCGGTCGGACGGACCAGGTCGACCAGGTCATGAGGGAGCCGGCCGGACGCCTCGATCTCCGACGAGCGTTCGGCGATGGTCGGCCCGAGCGAGCGAGCGGCGGCCAGGGTGGGGTGAACCATCCCCCAGTTGTAGAGGAAGACCGAGGCAAAGCCCAAACGGGGCGGGCAGCACACCCGGCCGGCCCTTCCTGGCGGCTCCGACCGACGGGTCGATCAGCGGCCGGATCGGTACCCGGTCACGTTCGAGGCAGCCGGATCACCGGGAACCCCAGGTCGGCCAGGGCCCGCCGGTAGGCCACGGAGATCTTGTCGAACGGGAGATGCAGTTCATCGGCCACGTCAAGCGGCAACCACTCCGGCCGCTGCTGTTCAACGATGACCTGGTCCTCGGCGAAGAAGGGCAGAAATCCCTCGTCGAGCTCGTCCGGCGTATGCCGCACCGAGTCGGGGAAGGTGGTGACCCAGAAGATCCTGGTCACCTCAACGGACACCGGCTGGGCGACGGCGAACGTGTAGTAAGGCGGGGTGTCGGCGACGTTGGTTTCGATCCAGGCGGCAAAGGGCAGGTCGCAGCGATAGCGGTAGTGGATCTGGCGGACCGCAGGCTCTCCGTCCTCGTCAGGGGCCCAGCGGTATCGGGCCAGGTAGTCGATCTCGAACGTGATCGCCCGCTCGTCCCTGTTGGTCACCGGTCGGTACGGAGCGACCTCCTCGACGTCCGGGTTGCCGAAGTTCCCGGCGTGGATGGCGCCGAAGTGGGCGAGATCCAGGAAGTTCTCCACCATCCGCGGCGCCTGACAGGACCACGTCGGTGGCTCGCCGGCGTACAGCCACCAGCCGTCGTCGCCGGCCCGGGGCACCCGGGGTGGCGCAACGCGGTCCGCCGCGTCACGGTCCAGGCACACCCAGATCAACCCGGCGTAGTCGACGGTCGGATAGGTGGCGACACGCACCGTGTCGGGGATGGGACGGTTGGGAACCTGGGGTATGCGGGTGCAGGCCCCGCTCGGTTCGAACTCCCACAGGTGATACGGACAGCGGAGACCGCCGTGGTCGGTCACGGTGCCCATCGACAGCCGAGTGCCTCGGTGGGGACAGACGTTGTCGGCCGCGGCGGGACCGCCGCCCGCGGTGCGCCACAGCACCAGATCCTCCCCGAGGAGCTCGGTGGCCAACGGCGCACCGGCCCCCACGTCAGCGGTCCTGGCCACCGGATGCCAGAACGGACGGGCCGCGGCGTAGAACCGATCGACGTCCGCTGCCGTTGCCATCGGGACCCTCACCGACCCACCTCCTTCACCCGGACTGTAGGGGCTGCCGCCCGGCAGCCGCAGCTGTCTAGGGTGTGGTCCATGAAATCGAAACGGGCCACGCGCAACCTGGCCCGCCGAGAGTTCCTGGCACTGGCCGGTGCGCTCGGCCTTGGCGGGGCGGCACTCAGCTGCTCGCCGGACTCGGGAGATGACCGGGGTGACGCGGCTGACGACGGCGGCGAGGACGCCGACCCCGGCGGCGGTGTCGACCCCGCCGTGGGGCTCGCCCGGGTACCGGACCCGATGGGCTCGATCGTCACCCGGTGGCGGGCCGACCCGTTCGCCCTCGGGTCGTACTCGTTCCTGGCGGTCGGTGCAGAGCCCGAGGACCGGGACCTGCTGGCCGCACCGGTGGCCGATCGGTTGTTCTTTGCCGGTGAGGCGACCAACCGGAGCTTCCCCGCCACCGTCCATGGCGCGCTGCGGTCGGGTGAGGACGCTGCGGAACTGATCCTCGGCCGTGGCCCGGACACGGTGGTCGTCATAGGGTCGGGTGCCGCCGGGCTCACCGCGGCCAACCGGCTGGTGGCGGCGGGCGTTGCGGTCCAGGTGATTGAGGCCCGGGATCGGATCGGCGGACGAACCTGGACCGACGATCGGCTTGGGGTCCCGCTCGACCTCGGGGCGTCGTGGATCCACGGGCAGGACGGCAACCCCCTGACCGGACTGGCCGACGGCATCGGGGCCGAACGGGTGGAGACCGACTACGACGACCTGGTGGTCCGTAACATCGACGGTGCGGTGGTGCCGTACCGTGAGACCTCGCAGGACTTCCAGGACGTTGCGGAACTCGAACACGAGTACGCGGCGGACGTGACGGACCTGTCCGACGAAGCCACCTTCGAGGGCGCCGAATTCTCCGGGACGGACGTTTTGTTCCCCGGCGGTTACGGGCCGGTGATCGCCTCCCTGGTCGACGGCTTTTCGGTGGAGACCGGCGTTGTTGTCGAGTCGGTCGCCGTCGACGATGACGGGGTCACGGTCACCGCCGCCAACAGGTCCTTCCGGGCCGATGCCGCACTGGTCACGGTCCCGCTCGGTGTGCTGAAGGCCGGGTCGATCGCCTTCGACCCACCACTCGATGAGGACAAACGGGGAGCGATCGACCGCCTGGGTATGGGCCTGCTGAACAAGGTGTATCTGAAGTTCAACCAGGTGTTCTGGGACGATGTGGACGTGATTGGCTACCTCGGTCCGGAGCGGGGCCACTTCAGCCAGTGGTTCAACCTGGCGAAGGTCACCGGCGAGCCGATCCTCCTCGGTTTTACCGCGGCATCGGCCGCGGACGGCTTGGAGCTGCTGACCGACGACGAGATCGTCGCCGGCGCAATGGTCGCCATCCGCGACATGTACCAGCTCGACGGATAGGCCGGCCCGAGCCGGTCAGACGAACGTGGCGAACTCCTCGACGGGCTGGCGCTCGGACACCAGCGAGTTGATCGGGTGCTCCGTGTTGGCCTTGCCGATGGCCATGCCGCAGAACAGCATCAGCTCCTCGGGAGCGTTGGTGAAGCGTCTGACCTGCTCGTGAGCCGCGGCCCACGCCTCCTGCGGGCAGGTCTGGTACCCCGCATCCTCGGCCA
>JBCCGJ010000011.1:0-39908 GCA_039029335.1 Actinomycetota bacterium
ACGATAAGAATGTCCTCGATCCCCGCATCGACCGCTTCTTCGATCACGTACTGGATGACCGGCCGGTCGACCACCGGCAACATCTCCTTCGGAACGGCCTTGGTGAACGGAAGGAATCGGGTACCGAGTCCCGCAGCGGGTATGACCGCCTTGCGTACGGGCCTGTGCCCGGCCGAACTGCTGGCTGAAGACATGGGAACGTCCTTTGGTGGTGAAGCCGTCTCTTCTGCAGTCGGCGGCATCGGAGGGGATTCTTAGCGGTTTGGCGAAGCCCGGTCGAGGGTAACCGGCCGATGGACGACACGGCGCGTCCGTGTACCCTGGCCTGCTGGCGGATTGCCCTCTTGCGGTTCGCCCTTACGGTTCCGCCTGTACGGAGAACTCACGTGCCTGTCTACGAATACAAATGCACCGTCTGCCCGGAGCGCTTCGAGATCCAACAGTCCTTCACCGACGACACACTCACCGAGCTCGACGGCTGTGACGTTGACGCCTCCGGCAAGCATCAGCTCAAGAAGGTGTTCAACGCGGTCGGTATCTCGTTCAAGGGCGACGGTTTCTACAAGAACGACAGCCGGTCGGGCAAGAAGTCCACCTCGTCCGGCTCGGACTCCTCGTCCTCGGAATCCTCGGAGTCCTCGACCAAGTCGGACTCCTCGTCGAGCAGCACGGACTCCGGCGGCTCGTCCTCATCCGACTCGTCCTCGTCCTCGTCCGGTTCGTCGTCCAATTCCTCGTCGAGCTCGTCCAAGTCCGAATCGTCCTCCGGTTCGTCCCCATCAGGCGGTTCCGGCGCCGGGGGTTCAAAGACCACATCGGGGTCCTCCACGGGCTGATCGCCCGTCCACCCCCGCCGCCGGCTGCTCACCCCTCCAGGGGGTCGCCGATCGACGGAACGATTCTCGGGGTCCAGGGTCTCGGCTTGTCGAAGTGGTGTCCCACGATCCGACCCTCGCGCACCTTGGTCAGGAAGTCGGCCGGGCCGTCGAAGTCCGGCATTTCCACATAGGCCGCACCGAACGCGTCCGGCACATGGGCGTCGCTGCCCGCCCCGACAAACAGTCCGGCAGCCTCGCCGTAGAGACGGGCCCGGTCGTTCAGCGATCGCAGGCTGGTCTTGCCGTTGAAGCCCTCGATGCCGTCGACCAGCCCGAGCTGGACAAGGTGGTCGATGTCGTCGGCTTTGAGGCAGTTCCGCAGCGGATCGAAGGGGTGCGGGATGTACACCAGACCGCCCTGCTCCCTGATGCGTTCGGCGGCGTCGATGAGGCCGATGCCCTGCGGGAGCCGTTCGGTGATGAACAGGCCGATGATCTCGCCGCTGCCAACCCGAAGCTCCTCCCCGATGACCACCCGGCAGGGCAGCTGATCGAAGAGCGTCTCCGCACCGGCGATGGCGTTGTGGTCGGTGATGCACAGCACATCGATCCCGGACTCCGTGATGGCCTCGGCCAACTCATCCGGGGTTGTCGTGCAGTCCCCGGACCACATGGTGTGGCTGTGGCAGTCCACCCGGACCCAGCCGTCCGGCAACTCGTCCGCCAGGTGGGGATGTCTGGCGACCGCCGCCTCGCTCGGGGTGGCCATCGTCCGCTCAGGCGGCGCCGGACAGTGCGACGTCCCCGACAACCAGCGGCGGGGTGGACACGCCGCTGGGCAGATGGCTCACGTCACCGCCGATGACCTTCACGTCGAGAAGGAGCCGCTGGAGAGTTGAGGCGACCGTGCACTCGTTCACCGGTTCGGCCAGTTGACCGTTTCGGATCATGCGGCCCTCAACACCGACGGAGAAGTCACCGGAGACCGGGTTCACCCCGGAGTGAAGACCGGCCAGGCTGAACACCATCAGGCCGTGGTCAACACCGGCGATCAGCTCCTCGAGTGTTCCGGCACCGGGCTTCACCGCCAGGGCGTGCACACCCGGAGACGGCAGCCCGCGGGTACCCCGGAGTGCGGATCCGGTTGACCCGTCGCCGGAACGACGACCGGTGTAGGAGTCGTGGAGGAATCCCTGGAGCACCCCGTCGGTGACCAGCGGGACGGGACGGCAGGCCAACCCTTCGCCGTCATGGGAGTCCGCCCCGAGCGAGTCGGGGTCCACCGGGTTGTCCAGGAATGTGAGCGTCGGAGTGGCGATCGTCTCGCCGATCCGGTCGACGAACGGTGAGCGGCCCTTGAGCACCCGGTCGCCGGTCAGTGTGCCGGCGATCAGGCCGAGCACGGTTGCCGAGAGGTGGGGGTCGAGGACGAGGTCGACCGTGGACGATTTCGGCTTTGTCGAACCGAGCAGATCGACGGTCTGGCTGACCGCCCGGTCGACCACGCGGTCCATGTCCAGGTCGGCCGGTTCCCGGGCGCCGTCGTAGGCGTAGCCGGTCTGGGTCCGGTCACCGTCGGCGGCAAGCGCCTGGACGGAGATCGACGCGGACGTCGCCCGCGTGGCGGCGGCGATCCCGGCGGTACTGGCCAGGGCGAACGCTCCGGAGCTGTCGCCGTAGCCGGCAACCCGAACACCGGTGATCCGGTCATGGGCCCCTCTGACCCGCCGTTCGAGTTCGAGGGCCAGCTCGATCTTGTCCGCATTCGGTGTCTCACCGACGCCGTCCCGCCACAGGTCGACCTCCACCGCGTCGACGCCATCCGGCTCGGCGATGCCGACGTGCGGGTCGGTCTCGGAGAACCGGGCGTTGTCCCTGGCCTCGGCCAGCATGGAGGCGACAACATCGTCGTCGAGGGTTCCGGCGCTGGCGAACCCCTCACGGCCGTCGGCCAGAACCCGAACCCCGATGGCGTGGTTCTCCGCCGTTGTCAGGGATTCGACCTCGCCCTCGTAGGCCCGGATGCTGGTGGTTCTGCCGTGGGAGCAGGCCACCTCGATCTGTTCGTTCGCACCGGCCTGGTCGATGATGTCGGTTGCGATCTTGAGGAGCTCGTCCGGGCTCACTGGGCGCCCGCCGTGCCGCCGATCGTCAGTTCGGTGACCTTGAGCGTCGGTACGCCGTCACCGACGGGGACACCCTGGCCATCCTTGCCACACGTTCCGGGCGGGCCCATCTCGAAGTCGTTGCCGACGGCCTCGATCTGCTGCAGGACCTTCGGTCCGTTACCGATCAGCTGCCCCTCGCGGAGGGGGACGGTGATCCGGCCGTCCTCGATCATGTAGGCCTCGACCATGCCGAAGACGAAGTCGCCGGACGCGGTGTTGACCTGCCCGCCGCCGAGCTTCGCCACGTAAACGCCGTGCTCAACCGAGGCGATGATGTCCGCCGGATCGGATTCACCCCCGGCCAGGTAGGTGTTGGTCATGCGGACCATCGGCAGATGGCGATAGCTCTGGCGGCGGCCGTTGCCGGAGGACGGCCGATCGGCGGCCCTGGCTCGCAGTCCGTCCCACATGTAGTCCACCAGGACACCGTCCTCGATGAGGACGTTTCGGCTGGCCGGGTTCCCCTCGTCGTCGATGGCATAGCGGCCCCACTCATCCGCCATGGTGCCGTCATCGATGAGCGTGACCAGCGGCGACGCAACCTGTTCGCCGATTCGCCCGGCGAAGGCCGACGCCCCTTTCCGGACCAGGTCGGCCTCCAGGCCGTGGCCGCACGCCTCGTGAAAGAGCACACCGCCGGAACCCGGACCGATGACCACCGGGAGGGTGCCCGAGGGTGCGGGCCTGGCGTTCAGCTTGGTGATCGCTCGCTCCGCGGCCCGGCGGGCCAGCTCCTCGACGTCGTACCGGTCGAACAGCTCGAAGCCGACGGACAGCCCGATGGACTCGCTGCCGGTCTGCAGGCCCTGGTCCCCGGAGGCGACACAGTTGACCGAGAAGAGGGTTCTGGTCTGATCGTCACCGGACAGCACCCCGTCGGAGTTGGCCACCTGGATGCGGCGCCTGCTGTCGGCGTAGCGGGCACTGACCTGGGAGATCGCTTCGTCGCTGGCCCTGGCCACTTCGTCGACCCGCTGCAGCAGATCGACCTTGGTGGCCTTGTCGATGCCGCCCGGCGGGATGGCGACCGGACCGGGCTCGGTTGCGGTCGGCGAGAGATCAACGGTGCGAACCTCACCGCTGGTGCCCTTTCGAGCGGCGTCGGCGGCCGCTCCGGCCGCGGCCAGCAGCCCACGAGGTGACAGGTCGGCGGTGTGGGCAAAACCCGTCGACTCGCCGGCGACAACCCGGATCCCGGCGCCCCGGTCCCGCCCGGAGGCAAGGCTCTCCACCCGTCCGTCGTCCAGGTGGACCGACCCCCGTTCAACGTCTTCGGCAAACACCTCGGCGAACTCGGCGCCACCGCCGAGTGCGGCGTTGAGCACGTCGTTGAGCAGGTCGGTGGGGATCATCGGGGCGTCGGAAGTCACACCGTCAGGATAGCGACAAGCATTGAGGCTCTACGAACCGGTCCGGCCCGCCCGGACCGGGCGGTTCGGCCACCGTCAGGGCGACGAGCGACCGGATTTCCCACGAACCGCCTGGCCGACCTCTCCTTCCCGGCGCTCTGGCGCTACCGTATTGGACGAAGCGAGCCATCATGATCCTGCAGAACATATCCTCACCGGCCGACCTGAAAGAGCTTGACCAAGCGCAGCTTGAGCAGCTCTGTTCGGAGATCCGGCAGTTCATCGTCGAGAAGGTCAACGAAAGCAAGGCCGGCGGGCACCTCGG
The DNA here is from genome assembly GCA_039029335.1 of Actinomycetota bacterium. Taxonomy (GTDB): domain Bacteria; phylum Actinomycetota; class Acidimicrobiia; order Acidimicrobiales; family SZUA-35; genus JAHELU01. The sequence continues at coordinate 4,661 of JBCCGJ010000011.1, forward strand.
TTCCAACCTCGGCATCGTCGAGCTGACCGTCGCCATTCACCGCGTCGTCGACTCCCCACGGGACGTCGTCCTGTTCGACACCGGCCACCAGGCCTATGTCCACAAGGTGCTGACCGGCCGCCAGGCCGGCTTCGACGCGCTCCGGGAGGCCGGCAAGATGTCCGGCTACCCCAGCCGGGAGGAGTCCGCCCACGACTGGATCGAGAACAGCCACGCCTCGACCGTCCTGGGCTACGCCCATGGCATGGCGGCGGCGTTCGAGCGTTCGAGTGCCCCGGACGCACAGAACCGCAGAATCGTTGCGGTCCTCGGTGACGGTTCGATGACCGGCGGCATGGCCTTCGAGGGGCTGAACAACCTGGGAGTCTCCGGCTCCGACGTCACCATCGTCCTGAACGACAACGGTCGCTCCTATGCGCCGACGGTCTCGCTGCTCTCGGAGTCTCTGGTCAAGATCCGGTCGAACCCGGTCTACATGAAACGCCAGCGCCGCTTCGAAGGCTTCGTGGAGAAGCTGCCGCTGATCGGCAAGTACTCCGGCATGGGCATCCAGGCGTCCAAGGCGGCCATCCGGGAGGCCCTGGAACCGCAGGCGTTCTTCGAGCAGCTCGGCGTCCGCTACATGGGTCCGTTCGACGGCCACGACATCCCCGAGATCGAGCAGGCCCTGATCAATGCGGGCGAGTTCAGCGGTCCGGTGGTCCTGCACGTCATGACCCAGAAGGGCCGGGGGTACCCGGCGGCTGAGAACGACTCGATCAAACACCTCCACGACATCGGACCGGTCGAGAAGCCCGGGAGCTACACCGCGGCCTTCACCGACTCGCTGATCAAGCTGGGGGACGCCCACCCCGACGTCGTCGCCATCACCGCGGCGATGCCGGACTCCACCGGCCTCCTCCCGTTCCGGGAGCGATTCCCCGACCGCGTCTTCGACGTGGGCATCGCCGAACAGCATGCGGTGACCGCCGCGGCCGGTATGGCGATGGGTGGTCTTCGGCCGGTCGTTGCGATCTACGCCACCTTCCTGACCCGGGCCATCGACCAGGCGAACCTGGACGTCGGTCTTCACGGACAGCCGGTCATCTTCTGCCTCGACCGGGCGGGCATCACCGGGGACGACGGACCGTCCCACCACGGCGTCCTTGACCTGGTGCTCATGTCCAAGATCCCGAACATGACCATCCTCTGCCCCTCCTCCTACCAGGAACTGCAGCAGATGTTGGCCGACGCCTACGACATCACCAGTGGTCCGGTCTGTATCCGATGGGCCAAGACCGCGGCGCCCATGGTCGCCGACGAAGAGGTCGGTCACGGGTTGAACGCCCGGCTGCATCGGGAGGGCTCGGACGTCGCCATCATCGGCGTCGGCAAGATGTTCACTGCGGCGAAGGAAGCGGCGGACATCCTGGCCGAGCGCGGAATCTCCGCCTCGGTGTGGGACCCCCGGGCGGCAAAGCCGATCGACCCCGCCCTGTTGGATCACGCGGCGGGCCACCGCCTGGTGGTCACCATCGAGGATGGACTGGCCGAAGGTGGCATCGGGGCCGGTATCGCACTGGCCCTCGGTGACCGACCCTGCCCGGTCAAGGTGCTCGGTGTCCCGACCGAGTACCTGCCGCATGGCAAGGCGGACACCATCCTGGCCGATCTTGGCCTCGACGGGGCCGGTGTGGCGGACACGATCACGAACATCCTCAGCGCCTGACCGGCCGCACGCCGATGTCCAGGCGTCTCGGCCGGAACGGAGCGGCGCAGGCCGGAACGATCGGCTCGCCCCGGCCGACCACCACGCCCCTGGCCGCGCCGCATATCGCGAAGCCGCCCCGGCCGGACATCACGCCCTTGGCCGCGCCGCGTATTGCGAAGCCGCCCGGGCCGAACACCGCTCCCTTGGCCGAGCGGAATAGCTCAAAGCCGCCCCGGTTGACCACCTACGGGTCGGCCGGGTCGTTCCGGCGGCTCGGCGTTGCGGTCCTTGTTGCCGGTGGCGGCGGCCTGTTGCTGTTCGGCTGCGGGCTGCTGGCGACGGACAACAGCCGAGCGGCCCAGACCTATGAGGAGACCGTCCCGGCAACCATCACCGCAACGACGGCGACCACCGCCCCCACCCCAAACGCGGCACTGGCGGATGGCGACACCGAGACCGCTTCGTCCGCCGAGGCGGCGGGGACCGGTGCAGAGGTCGATCCGCCGATCGAACGGCCGGCGTGGCTGGGGACGAGGACCCTGCCAACCACCGCAAACGGTCGGGTGGTGCCCCAGACAACGCCCGAGGAGCTGCGGGATCGTCGCCTGCCGACCGTTGACACGCTTCCCCCTCCACCACCGGACGCACCGTTCCGCTCCACCGCCCAACCGCTCGACCGTGCAACCCTCGACCGGTCGACCTGGACCGAGGGGTGTCCGGTGGCGCAGGAGGACCTCACCTACCTGACGCTGAGCTTCTGGGGCTTCGACGGCCGCCCCCACACCGGGGAGCTGATCGTCAACCGGGCCGTCGCCGAGGACATCATCTCCGTCTTCGCCACGCTTTTCGAAAGCCGCTTCCCCATCGAGGAGATGCGGCTCGTGACACCGGCGGACCTGGACGCACCACCGACCGGCGACGGCAACAACACGGCGAGTTTCGTCTGCCGGCCGGTCACCGGTGGCACCGTCTTCTCCCAGCACGCGTACGGCCTGGCGGTGGACATCAACCCCTTCCACAACCCCTATCGGCGCAACGATCTGGTGCTCCCGGAGCTGGCAACCTCCTACCTGGACCGCACTGCCGCGCCCGGTGTCATCACCGACGGCGACGTGGTTGTGGCGGCGTTCGAACGAATCGGCTGGTTCTGGGGTGGGCGGTGGGTGTCGCTCAAGGACTACCAGCACTTCTCCCTCAACAACCGCTGAGTCCGCTCGCCGGGCAACCCCGTTTGCATGCCCGCGCCCGAGCGATGATCATGACATCTCCACACGGTCGAGACGGACGGAGCAAGCGATGACAGACGCATTCGACATGACGGACAAGGTCGTGGTGGTGACCGGCGGCAGCCGGGGCCTCGGCCGCTCGATGGTGCAGGCCTTCGCCGCCCGCGGGGCCGACGTTGTCATCACCAGCCGGAAACTCCCGGCCTGTGAGATGCTGGCCCAGTCCGTCAGCGAGGAGACCGGGAGGCGGGCCCTCGGCGTTGCCTGCCACGTCGGCCACTGGGATCAGTGCGATCAGCTGTTCGACACCGTCTATGAGGAGTTCGGTCGCTGCGACGTCCTGGTCAACAACGCCGGTATGTCGCCGCTCTACGATTCGCTGGGGTCGGTGACCGAGGCGCTCTACCAGAAGGTGATGGACGTGAATCTCAAGGGGCCGTTCCGGCTGTCCGCCCGTTTCGGTGAGCGGATGATGGCGGATGGCGGTGGCTCGATCATCAACGTCAGTTCCATCGCCGCCGTGAAGCCGACCCCGAACGAGGCGGCCTACGGTATGGCAAAGGCCGGACTCAACAACATGACCATCTCCTTCGCCAGGGCGTTCGGTCCAACGGTACGGGTGAACACGATCATGCCCGGTCCGTTCATGACCGACATCTCCAAGGCCTGGGACATGGAGGAGTTCGCCGAGCGGGCCAGGAACGACATCCCGCTCGAGCGGGGCGGTGAGCCGGAGGAGGTGATCGGCGCAGCCCTCTACTTCGCATCCGCCGCATCCTCGTACACCACCGGCGCGGTGCTGAAAATCGACGGCGGGACGGCCTTCTCCCCGGCGTGAGCGCTCCGCGGGTCGGCGCGGGTCGGCGCCGGCGCGCCTTCCCGTGGCCCGGAGTTGCTCGTGTCTGGTGCTTCGTGCGGCACCTACCCACTGAACTCCTAGGATCAAGCGGGTGAACGGACGAGCCCCGCTCGGTTGGAACTATCGCAAACTCATCACGGCAGCGGGGATCTCCAACCTCGGTGACGGCATCGGCACGATCGCCTACCCGTGGCTCGCCTCGGCCGTCACCAGAAACCCGCTCCTCATTTCGCTGGTCGTCGTCGCCCAGCGGCTGCCGTGGCTCCTGTTCAGCCTGCCCGCCGGGGTCATCACCGACCGGGTCGACCGGGCCAAGCTGATGGTGTGGTCGAACGTCGGCCGGGCCATCGTCACCCTGGCGGTCGGTCTGGTGGTGCTCGGGCGTCAGGGTTCGCTGCCCGGACCGGATGAACTCGCCGAGCTCGGCGACGGCACGGGGACCGGCACCGACCTCGGCCTGTACGTCCTGGTCCTTGCGGCAACCGTGCTCCTCGGCATCGGTGAGGTCCTGTTCGACAACGCGAACCAGAGCTTCCTCCCCCACATCGTTGCCGATGATCAGCTGGAGAAGGCGAACGGCCGTCTGTGGAGCGTCGAGCAGGTGGCAAACGCCTTTGTCGGTCCGCCGCTTGGCGCCATCCTGCTGGTGTGGCTGTTTGCGCTCCCGTTCTTTGTGGACGCGGCCACGTTTGCCGTCGCCGCCGGCCTGATCTCGCTGATGAGCGTTCGATCCCGCGAGGCGACCGGCGGAACCGTCTCCGCCGACCCCGAGCGTGCCGGTTGGCGGGCGGAGATCAAGGAGGGGTTCCTGTGGTTGTGGCACCACCCGTTCCTCCGATCCCTCGCCATCATCCTGGGGCTGCTCAACCTGCTCGGGGCGGTCGCAGCGACCACCCTGGTGCTGTTCGCCCAGGAGGAGTTGTCCACCACACCGGCTCAGTTTGCGGCCCTGTCCATCGGTGGTGCGGTCGGTGGTGTCATCGGCGGCTGGACCGGGGCGTCGATCTCCAAGCGGATTGGACCGGGCCCGTCCCTGTGGCTGACGCTTGGGGTCGGCGGGGCGGCCAACCTGGTGATCGCCGTGACGTCCTCCTGGTTCCTGGTGGCGGTCATGTTCGCCCTGTCGGCGCTCTTCGGCACCCTGTGGAACGTGATCACCGTCAGCCTCCGTCAGAGCATCATCCCCGATCAGCTGCTTGGCCGGGTCAACAGCGTCTATCGATTCTTCGCCTGGGGCATGATCCCGATCGGCGCCCTTCTGGCCGGCCTGATCATCGCCGCGGTCGAAGTGGTTTCCGATCGATCGGTGGCCCTGCGGGCGCCCTGGGTGGTGGCCGGGATCGGGATGTTCCTCATCCTGGCCATCGGCGGCAGTCGGCTGACAACCAGCCGCATCGAAGCGGCCCGTGCCGCCGGTGCGGGCGCCTCCCGGGTGACAAGTTAGTCGATCGGGAAGCCGCGCCTACGGGTGCCGGCTTCGGGCCGTCCGCCGTCAATCAGGTGAGCGGCCTAGGAGCTGATGGAGACCAGCGCCTGACCTTCGGTCACCTGATCTCCGGCCGCCACATGGATGGCGGTCACCGTGCCGGCCTCCGGGGCGGCCACCGGGATCTCCATCTTCATCGACTCCAGGATGACCAAGTCGTCATCCGCGGCAACGGTCTGACCGACCGCCACCTCGACCTTCCACACCGATGCGGTCATTTCCGCTTGAACCTCGATCATGGCCGAAGAACGTACCGCACTCCCCCGTCGGGGCAAAAACCGGTGGACCGGCCGTCGAGCGGCAACGATCGCCCGGTCAGACCCTGCCCCGCAGCAACCCTCTCAGCCGTTCGCCGAGCGGTCCCGCCGCGACCTCCAGCTTCTCCGGGCTGATCAACCGGGCACTGACGAATCCGTCCGAGACGAAGCTGCCGGCGTCCAGCACGTAGTGGATGGGCAGATCCTCAACGAACGGATCCGGTTCGTTCGCCTGTTGATCACCGATCATGTCGTTGACGATCACCAGGAGCTTGAAGCGCTGGCAGAGTTCCTCAAGCCGCTCGACCATGGCCGCGGCGTGGTTCCACTGGCGTGGGCTCAGGGGTGCGTCCGCCGCCCAGCCCTTGTCGGCGAACGGTGCGATGGCCAGGCGCTGCCCACCCTCGGTCCTTATCAGGTCGGCTGCCCACTCCGCCGCGTCGTAGGAGCGCTCGGCCAGCTGCGGGTCGTGGATGACCAGCGGAACAAAAGCCCCGTTGAACGTCCGCCCGTCCTCCAGCAGCTTGGCGGTCAGAGCGGTCGGGTCGTCCGGCAGCCAGGTTGCGTCGTTGAAGTCGGCCTGCTGGTAGCCGAGCCGACGCTCGAGATCGTCGTTGACCGGCGGCTCGGGAGCACCAGCAGGTGGTGCTCCGGCACCCCAGACGATCGGCGCCTCCCCGGTCTTCGCAGGATCGTAGGACACGTACTTGAGGCTGCACCGATTCCGTCCCGTTTGCAACCCCCGGCGGGCAGGTTACCTCGCCGATCGGCGGCCGGACCGACCGCTCGGCCCAGGGCGTGGGCAGTAGAATTGCCGGGTGCTGGGACGATGGACCCCGAGGCGGCGACAGCCGGTCGTCTGCCTGATTCTCGCCGGGCTCCTGGTGATCGCCGGCTGTTCCGCCACCACCTTGGAGGAAACCGACGCGGGGAACGGCGGATCGCGCACCGACCAGGACGGGACCGGAGCCGATGGGGCAACCTCCGACGGAGCAGGAACGGATCGGACGGAACCGGATGTTGCAGCGTCGGTCTTTCGGGTCAAGGCCAACCGATGCGCCAGCCCGGAGAACTCCTGGACCACCGGGTTCGCCGTCGACGCCGACACCATCGCAACCGTGGCGCACGCTCTGGAGAGCACGCTGGCGGTGACCGTGATCGACGTCGACGAGGTCGAGTACCCGGTTGAGGTGGCCTACGTTGACGAGGCGAAGGACATCGCGCTGCTCCGGCTGCTCGACACCACCGCCGAACCGTTGCCGGTTGCGGACGAGGAGGCGGACGGAGACGTCTGGCTGGTCACGTTCAAGCAGAAGGAGAAGCAGCCGGTGTTCCGGCCCGCCTCCGTGCTCTCGCTTGTTGAGGTGACCATGGACGGCGAAGGGGCCAGGGACGCCATCAAGCTGACCGCGGACATCAGCGTCGGCGACTCCGGTGGCCCGGTCGTCAACGACGACGGACAGCTCCTCGGCATGATCTTCGCCACCACGATCAACGAGCGGACCGGCTGGGCCATCGCCCAACCGGAGGTCTCGGCGGCGCTTGAGGCCAAAAACCGGAACAGGCCGGAGGTGATACCCCCGGCCTGCACCACAGACCCAATGGACCCGGTCGAACCCGAGTCGGAATCGGCGGACGCCGACCGAACAGACTCCGGTTGACCCAGGGCCGCCGGCCGGCGGTTGAGATCAGCCCAGTTCGCTCCCGACGATGCTGACAAAGCTGACGCAGTCACCCGGCGCACCGCCGAGGTTGTGTGTCATGCCGAGGGTCTTCCCACCCTCGGTCACCGAGGAGATCTGACGATCCTCCGGCGCCTCCTTGCGCAGCTGGAGCCAGCACTCGAACAGCATGCGGAGACCCGATGCGCCGATCGGGTGACCGAAGCTCTTCAGGCCGCCGTCCGGGTTGACCGGCAGCTCACCGTCCAGATCGAACGTCCCGGCCAGGACCTCTTTCCAGCCGAGGCCACGCTCGGCGAAGCCGAGATCCTCCATGAGGACCAGCTCGGTCGGGGTGAAGCAGTCGTGAACCTCGGCCATGGCGATCTCGGCCCGGGGGTCGGTCACCCCGGCCTGGGAGTAGGCGTCGGCGGCCGACGCGGCCACCTCGTTGAAGGTGGTGTAGTCGTAGTCGGAGTCGATCGGCCCGGCACCGGGGCCGGACGAGAAGGCAAGGGCCTTCACGTACAGCGGGTTGTCGGTGTACTTGTGGGCGTCCTCGGCCCGGCAGATGATGGCGGCGGCCGAACCGTCGGATACACCGGAGCAGTCGAAGATGCCGAGCTGGCCGGCGATCAGCGGTGCGTTGCAGATGGTGTCCTTACCGACTTCCTTTTGGAACTGGGCCCGTGGATTGCGGGCGCCGTTGTGGTGGTTCTTCCAGGCGATCCTGGTCATGACGTCCTTCATCTCGGCCTCGTCGACGCCGTACTTCTTGGCGTACGCCGGTGCGAGCAGTGAGAACATGGCCGGGGCGGTCAGCTCCGGCCGTGTCCCGTCGCTGGGGAGGACGGCGCCGGTGAGGCCCGACATGCCGTTGTCCTTCAGTTTCTCAACGCCGACGGCGGCCACGAGGTCGTAGGCCCCGGAGGCGACGGCGTAGCAGGCGTTGCGGAACGCCTCGGACCCGGTGGCGCACATGTTCTCCACCCTGGTCACCGGCTTGTAGTCGATCTTGAGGGCCCGACTGAGCGTCAGCCCGGACACACCGGAGCCCAACGTGCCGAGCCAGTAGGCGTCGACGTCGTCCTGTTCGATGCCGGCGTCGGTGTACGCCGCCGACGTGGCCTCGATCAGCATGTCGTCCACCGATCGATCCCAATGCTCGCCGAACGGGGTACATCCCATTCCGACGATCGCTACCTGATCCTTGATGCCTTTCGAAGCCATGGTGCTCCTCGTTTCTGCTCTTTTTCCCTACCGGGTTTTCTTGCTGCTGGGGTGACGTGCCGGTTTCTTCGGGTCCGTGCCGGGCTTGTCGGTCTGCTTGTGGTCGTCGGGTGGTCAGTACGGTGTTGTCGCTAGGCGTCGGAGCGCCGAGCCTTCCAGAAGTAGTTGTGGACCCCGTCGGCGGTCATCATCCGCCGGAAGGTCATGTTGACCCGATCACCGATCTTCACCGAATCGGCGTCGGCATCGGTCAACTGGCATTGGAACCGGCCGCCACCGTCGAAGTCGATGACAACGGCGATGACCGGAGGAGACAGGGAATAGGCGAGACGGTCGATGGTGAAGGTGACAACCGTTGCCGGGACGTCGGCCATCGGGACCGGCTCCATCTCGTCGACGGCACCACCCTTCACCGACACCCGTTGCGGTGGGAGGTGAATGGCGCCCGTCGACGCGTCCTTTGAGCCGACAAAGGCGTACTTCCACCGTTCCGACCGGTAGGTCGGCGGTGCGGCGGGGGGTGTCGGATCCGGCCGCCGGGGCGGCTCACGGTCCAGGTAGCCCCGCCAGGTCAAGAACAGGTTGTAGTCGAGCGAGTCGTTGCCGGCCTCGATCTGGGCGGCAACCGCCTTGGCCGGCTGGTAGTCCGCGATGGCATCGGTGGTCCGGTAGAAGCCGACGTCAACACCGTCCGCGAGGTGGATCACCATGATCGTCCGACCGGGCTCCGCCGAGTCCAGCACGGACGAAAGAACAAGGCCGGCGTGGGAGGTACCGGTGTTGCCGATGGACGAGGTGAGGTCGTCGGCAACGTTGGCCGCCCCGACGCCGGCGGTCTTGGCCGCGGAGCGGGCCGCCCGTGCGTGAAGCCCACTGACCACAACGGCGTTGACGTCGTCCGGCTCCAGCTGGCACTCCTTGAAGGCGGCCTCCGCCGCCTCTGCCACCAGCGGCAGGTAGGCGTGCTCCCCGAAGCGTTCCTCCCAGACCCGTGAGTAGTTCCACTCCGGCAGCCGCCAGCGATCGAGGAACTCCGAGGTGGCCGACGCACCGCCGAGCCATTCGGCGATGATCGGACCGTCGTCCTCGCCGCCGATCAGCCACCCGACGGCGGCGTCGCCCGTGTTGGCTTCATCGGATGAGCCCGGTCGACCGGTGCGCACATCGGCCGCCAGGACCAGCGTGGGACGGGAGCTGTCCAGTGCCGATCGCAGTGCGGCGTTCACGGATCGGGGCGAACCACCGACGTCCCCGGCGAACACCCGAGACGGCAGATCGAGCGCGGCGTGGATGACCGTTGCGTTTGTCTTGTCCAGGTATGGCGGGGTTGCCGTAGCGAAATAGACGGAGTCGGGGATCAGACCCTCCGGTGCGCCGCGCATGGTGTTGCGAGCCGCCTCGACGGCCATCGACGTTGCGTCCTCGTCGTAGGACGCAACCGCACGGGTGCCTCGCCCACCGCCGGTTCCGAGCGCTGCGGTGATCGCCGACTTCTGCAACCGGTAGTAGGGCACGTAGTTTCCGTACGCGATGATGCCGCGCTTCGAATTCGGGGCCATGCAACCTCCTGGATCGACCAAAACCAGCCTAGAGCCGGGTGCAACCTCCCTCAAGTTTCGAACTCCAAAGGAAATCCGGTCCGCCGGCCCACCCGGGGTGATGGCCGGCCGCCCGGGTTTGGGTGGCGTCGGTGACCAGCGGACCGTGATGACCCGCGGGTCGGCCCCGAAGGAGGGCGTAGACCCGACCGCCGGTGGTGACCTCGTTCCGAGTCGGCTCGGCAACCGTGGTGGCGACCGCGCCGCGCCACGTCCGCAAGCAGCGGCGTTTCGGTGGTCGGGGCCGGCCGGTCGATGCCGGCGGGCGGTCAGGTGTAGTACGGGTTCTCGCCGGCCGAGTGGTCGGTTGCGTCGATCACCTCGGTGATCTCCGGCAGGGCGTTCATCAGCATCGACCGGATACCGTCCCGAAGGGTCATGGCGCTTGCCGCACAGCCCTGACACCCGCCACCCATGGTGACGTAGACCTTGGTCTCCTCGATGTTGACCAGCGCCGCATACCCGCCGTGGGAGGCCAGTGCGGGATTGATGGCACCGTCCAGTACGGCCTGCACCTTCTGGGGAAGCTCACCGGACAGGTCGATGTCCAGCCCCTCCAGCGGGTCCGGAGTGTTCGGATTTCGGATGACCAGACCGCCTGCCGCGCTGTTGGACGGCACGTCGAGCGTTGCCCCGATCATCCGCTCCACCGAGGCGGCGGGCACAATCATCGTCAGCTCGTCGTGGGTTCCCTGCTGGTAGACCAGATCGTCTTCCGCCTTCTCGGCGACGGGGACGAGGTCAAGGCTGTAGACAAAATCCGTCATGTTGGCGCCGGTGATCTCCACCCGCAGCGCGGTTCCGGCCGGATCGTCCTCACCGGCCCGGACGTCGAGCACGGTGGCGAGCGCGGCCTCGGTGACGGTGAGCGGCCGGCCAGGATCACCGGCGGGCGCCGCCTGGCCGGGATCGGCTGCGGGTCCGCTGGTTGTCGGCTCGGAGGTGTCCGCTGTGGTCATATCATCCAAGGATAGTGGGGTTGTTCACGGGTACTACCATCGGCCGACGCGGCACGGAAGGGTCGACGGCCACCTCGGCCGTCGACGGGTTGTGGATTCCGGCGATCGTCCTGCGCCTTGTTGCGGTTGCGGTGCTGGTCGCCGGCCCGTGGACCGACGAGCCGGCGGACCTGGACGGCTGGGACGTGTCTCGCTTTCAGGAGATCGCCGAGCGGACCGAACCGGGTTGGTCGAGTTTCCCGATCGAGTATCCACCCGGTTCTGTGGTGGTCTTTGACGGCCTGGCCGGGTCCTCGGTGGTCGATACCGGCCGCAGGCTTGTCGTTCTGGCGGCAGCGGCGGAGGCGTTGGCCACGGTGCTCCTTTGGCGACGGGTCGGCGCGCGGGTCGGAAAGGCTTTCCTGGTCCTCGGTACACCGCTGATCCCCATGGGGTTGCTTCGCCTCGATCTTGTTGTGGTTGCGGTTGCGGTCGCCGGGGCGGTGCTCCTCATCGGCCGGGACGACCACGACGGGAACCCCGCCCCGCATGGGTGGCTGACCCTGCCCTCCCCCACTGACCTCTCGTTCGGGGTCCTGGTGGCGGTTGGGGCGATGATCAAGCTGTGGCCCGCCCTGCTGGTGCTCGGGGCGCTGGCCCTCGGGAGGCGGACGGCGGCGCTGGTCGCGGTCTGCTGCTCCGCGGTGGCCGGCGTCGCCTGGCTGCTGGTGGTCGGCGACGGGCTGGAACCGGTTCGGCAGGTGCTGTCGCTGCGCGGCGCAACCGGTTGGCACGTCGAGAGCCTGCCCGGCGCCCTCGTTGCGCTGGTCACCGATCAGGCCGCAACCCTCCAGTTGAACGCATACCGGATCGGCACCCTGCGGGAGCCGGTCGTCCTGGCCGGCCGGGTGCTGGCGGTGGCGACCATGGCCGCACTCGTTGCGGCTGCCGGTGGCCTCTCGTTGCGGCAGGATCACCGCCGTACCGGGCCCACTTCCCCGGCCGGATCGGTCGAACCGACCGAGCGGTTCGCGCTGGTGATGCTGGGGGCGGTGTGTGCACTGCTGGTCACCGCACCCCTGCTGTCGCCGCAATTCCTGCTGTGGGTGACCCCGTGGGCCGCGCTGCTGTTCGACGACCGCAGCGGATCGGCGACCGGTGGGCCCGCCGACCCTCGGCCCGCCCACAACCGGCTGCTGTCCCTCGTGGTCGCGGTCCTGGTCCTTACCGGCGGGACTCTCCTGGTGTTCGGGCCACCAAACCTGGCCGGCATCATCCCGGCGGTCGCGTTGACCGTACGGAACCTGGGCCTTCTTGCCGTCACGGTGGGCTGCCTGATAGCACTGCGCAACGGGCTGTCAGACCGGCCGTCGTGAGTTGGTGTCGGCCCTCGCCCGGTAGACCTAGACGTCGCTGGTCACGGGGTGGAACGCCCGTTGGGGTACGGGGGCACCGGCCCAGACCCGGGAGGTTCTGATCCGCAGGTCGACCAGGTGACCGAGGTATCGGGCCCCCTCCGAGGCCGACGCCTTTGACATGCCCTGGGTCCGGCCGACGAACCGGAACGGGGTCTCCACGACGGTCAAGCGGGGATGCGTGGCCAACAACTCGATCAGGATCTTGAACCCGTCCGGCTGCAGCAGGCTCAAGTCGAGCGCCCCCAGGCGGACGGCGAAGAACCCGGAGAGCGGATCCTGGACCCGCCCGATCGGGCCGGGGAACAGCCACCGGGCCACGGCGGAGGCGCCGACGGACAGCCGGTGGCGCATCGGGGTCAACCCCTGGCCGTCGGAACCGCCGGCAACCCGCCGGCTGGCTGCGGCGATGTCGGCGCCGTCGTCGACGAGGCCCACCAGGTCCGGGATTGTGGACGCCGGGTGTTGCAGGTCGCCGTCCATGACAACGGCCACGCTGCCGCCGGCCGCCTCGAATCCGTCGGCGACCGCACCGCCGAGCCCGCCCCAGCGAGACGGCGCAGGGCGATGAACCAGGCGGACCGCCACGTCGGTCTCGGTCGCGTTGTGATCGGCGACGAGCTGTTTGACCACGTCCGGTGTCTCGTCATCACTGTCGTCGACAAAGAGCACTTCGATCCGCCGGTCGTCCAGGCCGCCCCCGGTGTGCATGGCAACGACGTTGTCCACGAACGGGCCGACGTTCGGCGCTTCGTGTCTGATCGGCACAACGACGCTGACCAGGTTCGGGTCAAGGTCGGCCCGACGGAATCCGGCGGAGCGGCGAGCCGGGCTGAACGTGAGCACGGTCAGCAGGAGGCAGGCGGCGACCAGCGTCAAGCGACCGGTGTTGTCCAGCACGACAAGGCCAAGCTGGGGCCCGATTGGCAGGACGGCAAACATCGCAACCGCACAGCCGGTCACCAGCGCCCGGTTCCGTTCACCGGCGGTGGTGGCCGCCAGCAGCATCAGGCCCCACGTCAGGTACCACGGCTGGGTGGTCGGGTGCAGCACCGCCCAGAAGAGCAGGCTCCAGGCCAGTGCCGCAGGCCACCGGTTGTGGCGGCGGAGCAGCAGCAGACCGCTGATGGCGATGGCCATCAGCAGTCCGGTCAGTCTGGCCGCGCTGAGCACCGCCCCGCCGTCCAGACCGGTCACCACGGAAACGCCGCCACCCAGGACCCGGGTGATGCTGAGATAGGCGTCGACCGGGCGGGAATTGGTGATCGCATCGACCCAACCCCAACCCCAACCGGTCAGTCGACCGGCGGCGGCGATGACCAGGAGTGCGACGGCGCCGACGGACACCAGCCGCCCAAGCTTGCGGGCGAGCGTCCGCCCCTCGAGCGACCACGGCCAACCGACGAATGCAACCGCCAGAATCGCCGGGAGCTTGATGGCCGCGGCGAACGCACACAGACCGATCCCCAGGAAGAACCACTCCCGTCGCCTGGCGATGGCCACCCCGGTCACCAGGAAGCCGAGCATGATCGCCTCGTTGTGGGCCCCGGAGATGAGATGGAACAGGACAAGCGGATTCGCAACGGCAAGAACCAGGGCATCGACCGGGTCCCGTTTGAAGCTCCTGGCCAGGTCGTAAACCGCGACCGCGGCGGCCAGGAGCCCGACAACGGCCATGGTTCGGAACGCCATCACCGCGGCGACAAGCCGGTCACCGACAACGGCCGACACGCCCGAGGACATCGAGACGAACACCGGACCGTAGAGGACCGGGGATTCGTGGTAGAGGGGGTCGACCGCGGCGAGCACCGGGTCGTCGGCGCCGAGCTGGGCCGGGCCCTCGTTGTAGACGTCAAAACCCTGCTCGGCGAGGCGGCCCTGGGCGGCGTATGCATAGACGTCCCGGCTGCCGAGCGGTGGGCCAATCAGCAGCGGACCGGCCCAGATCAGCACGACCATGGCGACCGCCCAGACGGACAGTCCGCTGGTCAGGTGGTAGCGACGGAGCAGCAGCCACGCCCGGACCAGGATGATCAGACCGCCGTAGTAGGCGATCAGCGCCGGGACGATGTCGATCCGTGGTGTGACGGGAATCGTCGGGACGGACCACAGCCGACCGGCCTCCCCCGGTGCGGCCGCACCGGCCAGTGAACCGCCGACAACCACGAGTAGCGCGGCGAGGAAACCGAGCAGGGCGATCGATCGGAGGGACCGCTTCGACGGCGCTGTCATCGAGTTCGTCCTGCGACCCACGGCGCCATTCTGGCCCACCGGTGGCCTATTTGAAAGGGCCTTGGAACGTGGGTTCCGGCGTGCCTCGGTGAGCATCCCGGGACCGGGCGGGCAGCGATCATGACGGTCATGATGCCGTCGCACTGTAGTTCAACGATCGACTACTGCGGCGACCGTCGAATCAACCGGTCTGCCGCGCCAAAACGGCGCCGACGATCCGATCGAGCAGTTCGTCCAGCAACTCGGCCGAGGTGGCGAAGTTGATCCTGACGAATCCGTCGCCGCGACGGCCGAAGTCCGGTCCGGGAGACAGGGCGACCTTGGCGTTGTCGTACAGCCACTCCCGCGGTTCGTCCGGCAGAGCGAGCGGGGAGAAGTCGAGCCAGGCCAAATAGGTGGCCTCTGGAAGCTGGAACGGCACGTCCGGCAACTCCTCGGCCACCCTTTTTGCCAGCTGGTCCCGCCGATCGGTCAGGAACGCCCTGGTGGCGGCGAGCCACGGCTCGCCCTCGGTCCAGGACCGCAGGCAGGCCTCCGCGCCGGGGCTGCCGACCGCACCGAGGAAGTGGGGCGGAAGCCGGTCGAAGTCGGCGAGCAAGCCCCGGTGGCCGATGTGGGCCACCGCGCAGCGGAGGCCGGCAAGGTTAAACGCCTTGCTGGCCGATGAAATCGTCACGGTCCTGGCCGCCAGTTCATCGCCGACCGTGGCCATCGGGGTGTGCACACTGCCGGGGTGGGTCAGATCGGCCCAGACCTCATCCGCGATGAGCAGGAGGTCATGCTCGACGACCACGTCGGCGATCGCCCGGCGTTCCTCGGCGTCGAAGACCCGGCCGGTCGGGTTGTGTGGGCTGCAGAGCAGGATTGCCGAGGTGGTGTCGTCTATGGCCGCGGCGAGCGTCTCGTGGCGGAGCCGCCAACCGTCTCGATCAAGCGGGACGTCGACCACGGTCCGGCCCGCCCCCTCGACGGCTTTGATGAACGGCGGGTAGATCGGGGTGAGCAGGACGATGCCGTCGCCCGGTGCGGTGTGCATCCAGATCGACTGGGCGATGACCTGCAGGACGTCGTCGAAGACCCGGACCTCCTCCAGCTCCGGACGCCAGCCGTGATGGCGTTCCTGCCAGTCCTGGAAAAGGCCGGGCAGCTGCTCGACGGCGAGTCGGTTGTATCCGAAGTCGCCACGGTCGGCCAGGTCCTTCACCGCATCGATGGCGAACTGCGGCGGCGACAGGTCCATGTCCGCCACCCAGGCCGGCAGGACGTCGTCCGGATGCTTGGTCCATTTGATTCCCGTCAGCGCCCGGAGCTGTGACTCCGAGCGAGGGGTCATCGGCGCGGTCCCGTCGTTGGCCACACCGGGAACTTAGCCACAAACCGACCGGTCGGTCGATCTGGAGCCACTGAGCGGAACTGGTAGTGGATCCCGACCGGACACCAGTCCCGGCCGCCAACCGACCCGACACGCAACCGAGCGGCGTAGCGAGCACGGGTGGTGAATCCCGACCGGACATCAAACGGCTCGACAAGCAGCCGGGCGGCGTAGCGAGCGCTGTCAGCGGGACTCCTGCTCCTCCGCCAGTCGGATCCATTCCTCCTCGGTCCGATCGAGCTGCTCGGTGACGGTTGCCAGCTCGGCGCCGAGGTCGGCCAGCTGCTGGTGGTCGCCGCCTGCGTCGACAAGCTGTCGCTCCAGGTCGGCCTTCTTCTTTTCGAGCTTTGCCAGGTCCTTCTCGGCCTGTCGGAGGAGATGGCCGATGGTGCTGGACGATCGGCCGGACGATGGTTTCGCCCGTCCGGGACCTCCGCCGTCCGGTGGCGTGCCGGCCTTCCCACCGGTCGATCCGCCTGACCGCCGGGCACCGGTGTCCGCCGACGGCCTGGATGACGATCCGGCCGTGACCGCATGGCGGGTTGCGGTGGAGCGCCGCTGGGCGTCCCAGGCGGCGAATCCACCCGGATACCGGACGGCGCTGCCGGTGCCGTCCATGATCAACGCATCGGTCACCACCCGTTCCAGGAAAGCCCTGTCGTGACTGACCACCACGACCGCTCCCGGCCAGTCGTCGAGGAAGTCCTCGAGGGCCCGGAGCGTTTCGAGATCGAGGTCGTTTGTCGGCTCGTCGAGGAGGAGGACATTCGGCCGATCGGCCAGCACCCGGAGGAGCTGCAGCCGCCGCCGCTCGCCGCCGGACAGGGTTCGGACCTCGGCCCACTGGGCGTCGGCGTCGAACCAAAATGCCTCGAGGAGCCGGGCGTCAGTCCAGTCCGGTTTCCGGTGCGGTCCGGCGACCACCTCCCGGGCCCTCGCATCGGGGTCGAGGGTGATGCCCATCTGGTCGTAGTAGCCGACCTCCACGGTTGTACCGAAGGTGGCGGTTCCCGCCGCCGGTGACCGACGTCCGGCGATGACGTCCAACAGGGATGTCTTGCCGACCCCGTTCGGGCCGACGATGCCCAACCGTTCACGGTTGTCCAGCAACAGGTCGAGGCCGGTGCAAAGGGTCCGTGAGCCGTCCGGGGTGGTGACCGACACGTCCTGCAACTCGACCACGACATCCCCGAGGCGGGGGGTCGGGAACTCCAGGTGCAGCCCGGACGGTCTGGCCGGACCCTCCGGCCTGGCGTCGACCAGCGCCTTCGCCGCCTCAATGCGGGCTTTCGGTTTCCGTGTCCTGGCCGGCGCACCGCGGCGGAGCCAGGCCAATTCGGTCTTTGCCAGGTTACGCCTGACCGCTTCGGCCGTGGCCGCGTCGGCCTCCCGTTCCTCTCTGGCCTGGAGGTATCCGGCATACCCCTGGTTGTGGACGTGGCCGGTGCCGCGGTCCAACTCCAACATCCGGGTGGTCAATCGATCGAGCAGATGCCGGTCGTGGGTGACCAGGATCAGTGCGCCGCGGTGTCCGTCGAGCCGGCGCTCCAACCACTCGATCGCATCGAGGTCCAGGTGGTTCGTCGGCTCATCGAGAATGAGCAGATCCGCCGGCTTCAGCAGTGCCTTCGCCAACGCCACCCGCTTGGCCTCTCCGCCGGACAGCGAGTCGGTGTCCCGCTGCAGGTGCTCACCCATACCCAGCCGCTGCAGGACCTCCTCCACCTCCCAGCGCTCGCTGTCACCGCCGACCCCGGCCACCGCCTCGAACACGGTGCCGGGTTCAAGCGCGGCCTCCTGATCGAGGACCGAAACCGTGACCCCCCGTCCGAAGCGGACCTCGCCCTGCTCGGGTTCCGCGGTCCCGGCGAGGACCCGCAGGAGCGTCGACTTGCCGGTGCCGTTGATGCCGATCACCCCGAGCCGATCGCCGGTCGACACGGTCAACGACACGCGGTCGAACAGCGCCCGGTCCGGGCGGGTCATCGTCAGATCGACGGCGTCAACCAAAATCACCCTGGCACCCTACCGGCACGGCGGTTTTCGGACCGGCCAAGGCAACCGTTGGCGGGGACGCCACACTGAGGCGGTGGAACGGATCCCCGAGCTTCACCCGAAGCCGCCCGGTGTTGGCCTGCGGACCGTCGGCCTGGTCCTTCCGGGCGTCCGGCGAGTGAGCGCACAGATCCGGCCGTACACCGCGTGGTGGAGCGAGCGGAACCAGACCGCCCTGCACACCGCGGGGCCGCTGCTGGTTGTTGTCGGCGACTCGACCGCGATCGGTATCGGGGCCTCGGCGCCGGACCGCGGCTACGTCGGCCTTCTGCAACGGTCCCTGCGGGAACGGGACGGGACCCCGACACCGTGGCGGGTGATCAACCTGGCCCAGTCGGGGGCGAGGGTGGCGGACGGGTTGGACCGCCAGCTGCCGATCGTGACCGAGTTGGCCGCCAACCCGGCGACTACACCAACCGTCATGGTCAGTTTGATCGGCAGCAACGACGTGGTCTGGTCGAAGGACACGACGGTGCTGCGCAACCGGCTTCGCGACCTGATCGGCCGGCTCCCGCTGGGTGCGCTCGTCGGCCTGGTGGCCGGTGGATCGCCCCGGGCCAGGCTGGCCAACCGGGCGATCAAGGAAGCCGCGGCCGAACACGGCCATCAGGTGGTCAACCCGTGGGCCGAACCCGGCCCGCCGCCGGGGTCCCGACTGGCCGCCGACCGCTTTCACCCGAACGATCTCGGTTACACCCTGATGGCCAAGCCGTTCGCCCGGGCGTTGGACGCCCCCGAACCGGTTGCCGAAACCGGCTCCTGAGGACCGGCGCAAACAGCAGGGACGGCAGCAAACCGGCGGGGCAACCGACCGGCTGCGGCACCCGTGCCGTGTCACCCGGTGGCCGAGCGCAACGAACTACGCTCGACTTGATGTCGGGAATTCTCAGCGGTCCGATGGACCTCGACGGCGGTCGACGGAAGAAACCCCAATGGCCGAGGCAGGAGGCCACGAAGGGACTGGTCGTCCGCCACCGGACCTCCGGCACGGTCGGGAAGATCGTCCGCTTCTCGCCGCAACAGATCGTCCTCCGGGACGGCAACGGCCGGGAGCACACGATCCCGGTGGCCGAGGGGGCGTTCTCGGTCGGTGGCGCAACGGTGACGCTGGTCCGCCCGACCCCGGCGGCGAAAGGTGCGAAGACGACCGCGTCCGGCTCGGTCGCAGCGGAACGCCACGACGCGAAGGTGGCCGCCGCCAGCCGGATCGTGGTCGAGGGCCTGCACGACGCCGAGCTGGTCGAGAAGATCTGGGGTGACGACCTGCGTGCCGAAGGGGTCGTGGTCGAGCCACTGCACGGCGCCGACGACCTCCGCGCCGTCATCGCCGAATTCGGTCCGACCCCGGAGCGCAGGCTCGGTGTGCTGCTCGACCACCTGGTGGCCGACAGCAAGGAGTTCCGGATCGCCGCCGAGGCGGCACGGGACAACGTGCTGATCACCGGGCACCGGTACGTCGACGTGTGGGAGGCGGTTCGTCCGGAGGTTGTCGGCATCGAACGCTGGCCGACCATTCCGAAGGGCACGGACTGGAAGGAAGGGATCAGGGCCCACTTGGGATTCGCCGGCTCGACCGGCGAACTGTGGCGGGCGATTCTGGGCAGGGTCGAGTCCTACCGGGACCTCCAACCGTCATTGGTCGGGGCGGTGGAGGAACTGATCGACTTCGTTGCGCCGCCGCCGGACTACTGACCGCCGCGGGCTGCAGGAGGGCGATCGGCCGGTCCCTGGCCCGACGGGGAGAACCACACCGCCGGGTCGATGACGTCCGGGCTCACCGGGCTCTTGAACAGGTATCCCTGCATCAGATCGACGCCCAGTTCCTGAAGCCCTATGACCTGGTCCTCGTACTCGACGCCCTCGGCCACGACCCGCAGCTTCAGGGCGGAGGCCATCGCCACGATCGCCTCCACGATGGCCCGGTCCGCCTCGCCGCTGCGCATGTCGGTGACAAAGCGCTTGTCGATCTTCAGTGCGGTGACCATGTCGAACTGTTTGACGTACCCCAGCGACGACTGGCCGGTGCCGAAGTCATCAATGGCGAGCTCGACGCCGAGGTTCCGGAGCTCCCGGAGGGTGTCGAGGCCGTCGAGGTGGTCGACGATCACGTCCTCGGTGATCTCCAGCACCAGCTGCTCCGGGGCCAGCCCCGCCCACGACAGGATTTCCAGCACCCGCATCGGCAGACCGGTGTCGACCAGCTGCTGCTCGGCCAGGTTGACGCTCATCTTGACCTTGCCCGCACCGCTGGCCGAGTGGTTCCACACCGCGGCCTGGGCACAGGCCTCTCGCATCACCGTCTCGCCGATCCGTGACATGAGGCCGGCCTCCTCGGCGATCGGAATGAACTGGCCGGGACCCAGGAGACCGCGCTCCGGGTGATTCCACCGGACCAGCGCCTCGAAGCCGTAGAGCGATCGGGTCTGCATGTCGACGATCGGCTGGTAGTAGACAACCAGCTCCTTGCGTTCGATGGCCTTCTGCAGGTCCCGCTCGATATCCATCCGGTTCATCAGGCGGAGCCGCTGCGCATCATCGAAGACCGCGTACCCGGACTTGGTCTCCTTGGCCCGGTACATCGCGGAGTCGGCGTCGCGGACCAGGTCGTCGGCCGCACGCGGGTTGTCCGGACTGCAGATGGAGATGCCGATGCTGGTCCCGATGCGGTAGTCCTGCCCGCTGAGGGCGACCGGGTCCCGGAATCGCTTGAGGATCTGCTCCGCCATTCCGACGACGGAATCGGGCGAGAGCAGGTCCCGGCACAGCACGACAAATTCGTCACCGCCGAGTCTGGCGACGACGTCGGTGCTCCTGATCGTCGAGCGGAGTCGTTCTGCGACGACCCGCAGCAGTTCGTCACCGACCTCGTGCCCCATCGAGTCGTTGACCAGCTTGAACCGGTCGAGGTCCAGGAACAGGACACCGAGCACCATGTCATTCCGTTCGGCCTCAACGATCGACTCGTCGAGGACTCGGAACAGCTCGGCCCGATTCACCAGGCCGGTGAGCGGGTCATGTCGTGCGTCGTGGGCCACCTGGTCAAGGCGGTCCCGGTCCGGTTTCTCCACCAGGTTGAGCACCAGAGCGGCCAGGGATCCACCGGCGGCACCGATCATGCCGGATGTGATGGCGTGCACGAGGGCGGTCTCGGGCAGACCCTCCATCTGGTCAAGGACAATGACCCAGACGACGGTGAAAATCGCACCGACAAGCAGCACGGTTGTCGGGTGACCGACCCCTTTCACACCTTTCACACTCTTCCTACGGTCAAAACGGTTCAAACTTGAGCCCACCGGCCCACCGACGGCGACCGGACCACTCGACCGTGCAGCGGCCTCCGGAGCGGCCAGAATGGAGCCATGGCACGGAGCATTCGCATCGCCCGGATAGCCGGCACGCCGGTCTCGGTGGACATCGGGCTTGCCGTGCTCGCAGCCGTCTTCATCGCCAGCCTGACCTTCCAGGGTTTTGCCAGGCTTGACCCGACCGCGTCGGTGGGGATCCGCTTTGTGGCCGCAACGGCCACGGTAGTGGTGTTTCTGGGCTCCGTTCTCGCCCATGAACTGGGGCATGCGGTGCTGGCCAAGCGTAATGACGTCGGGGTGCTCGGTATTACGCTTTCCCTCTTCGGCGGGTTCGCCCAGCTGGACCGCCAGGCCCCGACCCCCCGGGCGGAGTTCACCATCGCCGCCGCCGGTCCCGCGGTCAACCTGATCATCGGGGCGATCCTGGCCGGAGTGACCGCCGTGCTCCACGGCCTCGGCCTGCTGGGCAGGCTGGCGCTCGGTTCGCTGGCGTGGCTGGCCGTTGTCAACATCGTGCTGGCCATCGTCAACCTGTTCCCGGCGGCGCCGCTGGACGGTGGCCGGGTGCTAACTGCGGCCCTGTGGAAGCGGCTGAAGGACGCGGAGTACGCCAGGATCATCTCCGGCCGGTCCGGGCTGCTGCTCGGCGCCACGCTGCTCGTCGGCGGGACGATCATCGTTGTTCTCGCCGACAGCTCGATCGGCCGGTGGCAGGGCCTGATCATCCTGGTGGTCGGGGTGTTCCTGTTCAACGGCGCCCGGGGAGAGATCGGTGCCGCCGTCGTGCGGCGCAGGCTGGCCACCACCGCCACCGGGGCGCTGATGGTCCCGGACCCTCCGGCGGTCTCGGATTCGCTCTCGGTCGAGCAGTTTCAGCGGCTGATCGGTCCGGACGGCGACGGCGTGGCGTACCCGGTCGTACGTTGGTCAGCGGAGCCGATCGGCTACGTCCCGGCCACCGCGGGCCAGGACCTCGACGGCCTCGACCGCAGCCGGACCACCGTTCTCGACGTTATGCAGGCCACGCCGGACGTGGCGCGGGCGTGGCGGAACGAGCCGGTCGATGCCGTGCTCAAGCGGCTCGGCATGCCGGACAACCTGCTGGTCGTTATCCACGAACCATCGGACGGCCGGGCGGTGGGGACCCTCAGCGAGACCCAGATCAAGCCGCTCCTGGAGACGCCAAACCTGTGGGGCGGCGACCGCACCGGGAACAACCGGCTTCGATCGGCGGTTATCGACAGTCCGAGGCCGCAGTAGCCTGGGCCTCGTCGGAACAACAACGACGGATCGGGCAGATGACCAACAGCGAACAGAACGGCAACACGGAACAGATCGACGCAGTGGAGTTCTTCTGGCGGCCCGGCTGCCCCTTCTGCGCCATCCTCGAGCGGGACCTGGATGCGGCAGCAATCCCGATCCGGAAGCGCAACATCTGGGACGAGCCCGGCGCCGCTGAGTTTGTACGCTCCGTCGCAGACGGGAACGAGACCGTGCCGACAATTTTTGTCGGCGGTCGGGCAATGGTGAATCCACCCATAGCCGCCGTGACCGACCTGCTCGCCGAGGTCGCGCCGCACCTCGTGACCAGCTAGGTCCCCGCTAAAAGACTGGCCTTTCGCCCGTCCATCTCTGGTGGGTCTGCACCGTGGTGGACGGTCGCCCTTGTTCATCGGGAAGCAATCGAACAGATGGTGGGCTGATCAAACTCAAGATTGGGTCTTGAGATTGATCCAAAGGGCCGCTACTGTCCAAACCGCTGGCATTTCATGTCTCTGGGGCAGATGGTCCAAGCACCGCCGCAATACCAAGCAAGTACAAAGCAATACCCAAGTAATACCTATGCTACTGCTTGGCAATTCCGCCGCTGAGTCAGCCAGTAAACCGCCGCACTGAGAAACAAAAAGGTACCATCTACATGTCTGATGACAATGGTCGGAAAGCCCTCCACGCCTACGTGAGCGATGACGCTCACGATCACTGGCATGGATTCGCCGCAGAGCAGGGCGTAAGCGTGAGTGCCATTCTTGAGGCACTTGCACCAGAGCTCAATCTGGACGCTGCGCTCAGCCATGAACAGCTTGGTCAACGGCTCAACACCGTGGTCAAGTCGGCACGCAAGATCGACGCCCAGCGGCGGAGGCGGCGGCGCTAAGCCACCACCTCTGTCGCAGAACGCGTCACCAGCAGTACCCACCCGGTAAACGGGTGGTCGTGGCTGTTGCCTTCCGAGCCCATCACGGTGGGTTCGGAAGGCAGCCCCACATCCCACTGGCGGGAACCGCAGCCGGTCATCGGCTCCGGCGGCCACCGCGCCGCCTGGCACCCGACACGTACCGCTGCGACACGTCACCGAACGGCACTCGACAGGCGGGCGCACCGGTCGCATGTTTTTCCGCGTTGGCGAGCCTGCATGCGATCCGAATGGCAAATATGCCTCTGGCCTGCTTGTCCATCCATGGTGGAGTAGCGCCAGGGATTAGGGTAAAAAAGCCCAGAGAAATCGGCTGCGAAATACCAACATAAGTCGCTTCTTTCCGCTAGGTTACTTACACGCCTCGGGCGTTTGTATTCCGCCGCCAATTATTCAAAATCGCAGTGACACGTGCGGGTACATTTACCCGATTTCACTGCGACAAGTGCCTGTTGTTTGGCCAGGCACCACAATCGATTCGCCCTCGCCTGGGTCTGCGCTACGTCTCCCACCAACGCGTCGACTCAGACGCCGTGCCGGTCACCTCGCCCGTTCTGTGGCACAGGCCCGCACGGCACCCTGGCCCGCTGACCGTCTTCGGCCTCCCCCAACACCCGGCGGAGACGGTCAGCGGGCCGGAGCGACCCCTGCCTCGACCTCCGGTCCGTTCATCATCCGGCGATGGACACTGCAGGAGTTCAGCCCGCAGGCCGGACGGTGAGTAGGATCTCCCCGGTGGACGCACCGGAACCAGCAGCCAGGATTGCCGGCAGGCTCGCCGCTGCAGGGACCACGGTGGGTTTCGGCGTTCCGGGCGGTGGGCCGAACCTGGATGTCATCGGTGCGTTCGAGGCGGTCGGGATCCGATTCGTACTGGCCCACGGTGAGACTGCCGCGGCGATCATGGCCGCCACCGTCGGCCATCTGAGTAGAACCCCGGTCCCGGTTGTCGTCACCAGAGGCCCGGGAGCAACCTCGGTGGTCAACGGCGCCGCCCAGGCCACGCTCGACCGCCAGCCGTTGGTGGTGATCACCGACACCGTCCCCAGTGCGACGGCGGACCGGGTTCCCCATCAGCGGCTCGACCAGGGCACGCTGTTCGGGCCGATCACCAAAGGAGGGGCCCGCGTCGGCCCCGATGCGACGGACGCCGATTTGGATCGGCTGATCGGACTGGCGACCGCCGAACCGCCCGGTGCGGTGCATGTCGACTACGACGGCACGTACGTTGGTCCCCTGGGCGGCGACGCACCGACCGCCGCCGAGGTCCGTCGAAAGAGCGGTGCCTCCGAACCGGTCGCCGCCGCGGTGGTGGACGCCACCGCCGCCGAGGTGCCGGCCCGGATCGCCGGGATGATGACCGACGCCGACAGACCGGTGGTCGTCATCGGTCGCGCCGCAGCCGCCGCCGACTGTTCTGAAGAGGTGCTCGCCGCGGTGGAGCGGTTGGGTGCACCGACGCTGTCGACCTACCAGGGCGTGGGTGTTGTGCCCGGCGATCATCCGCTGAACGCCGGACTGTTCACAAACGGGGACTCGGAACGGGCCATCCTGGCCGAGGCCGACCTGATCGTCACGGTCGGCCTCGACATGGTGGAACCGATCCCGGCCGCCTGGGACCATCCGGCCCCGGTCCTGGCCCTCTCCCCCATTCCGACGGTCGACCCCTACCTGCCGATCGACCTGGAAATCACCGGACCACTCACGCACACGCTGACCCACGTCCCGGACGGAGACCATCGCTGGTCACCGCAGGCCGCCACCGACCACCGCAAACTGGTCCTCGATCGGCTGCGGGACCACCCGTCGGGATTCGCGCCGACCCAACTGGTGGAAACACTGGTGGCCCAGTTACCGCACAACGCCATCACCACCGTGGACGCCGGCGCACACTTCCTGGCCGTGATGCCGTTCCATCCGGCAAGGCGGCCCGGCGACCTGCTGATCTCAAACGGGCTGGCCACGATGGGATACGCCGTTCCAGCGGCCATCGGTGCCGCGCTGGCCAGGCCGAATCGGCCGGTGTACGCCGTGACCGGTGACGGCGGGCTCGGTATGGTCCTCGCCGAGCTGGAGACGATCGCCAGGCTGCAGTTGCCGATCACCGTCGTGGTCCTGAACGACAGTGCGCTCAGCCTCATCGAGATCAAACAACGGGACAATCACGGCGGGACGACTGCGGTCCGATACAACCCGACCGACTTTGCCGCCGCCGCCGGCGCCATGGGCGTGCCGGGCCGCACGGTCGACAACGCCGGTGCCTTCGCCGCGGCGCTTGCAGAGCCGTTTGACGGCCCCCGGCTGATCGACGCCAGGATCGACCCGGCCCAGTACACCAATCTGATCGCGGTGACCCGAGGCGGATAGTTCGATTCCTAACGTGGCGGCGACGCCCCCGGCGTGCAAGGGTGGTCTCCGACAAACCGAATAAAGGAGTTCCACCATGGTAGAAGTCGCTCGATTTCTCGATCTTCGGGACGGCCTGCAGCCGAACCAATTCTCCATCGGCAGCAAGGACGAGCTGACCTCGATCAGCCAGCTTGATGAGACGTACAAGCAGCTGATGGACAAGCCGATCGCCTGTGTCATGGCGGTCATGGGTAAGGACGGCAGACCGAACCTCACCCCGATGTGGTTCGACTACGAGGGTGACAAGGTCCTGGTGAACGTGGCGACCCACCGGAAGAAGACCGGTTGGATCCGCGACAACCCGCAGATCAGCATCCTGCTCATGAACCCGGAGAACATGTACCACTGGATGTCGCTGAAGGTGACCGTGGACCGGGAGATCAGCGAGGACGATCCGAACGAAGGGGCCAACGTGACGGCCCAACTCGACCGGATCTGGCAGAAATACATGGGTGACGACGCGGGCGACTCGTACGGCCTGCGCGATCCGTCGTTCGAGGAGCGGCGGGTTCTGTTCGAGTGCTCGGTCGACAAGATCGCCACCTTCGGGGTCCCGGGCTAGCCACCGGTGGACCGGCTGAACGTAGGGGTCGTCGGAGGCTCGCTCGGCGGTCTGACGGCGGCGTGCCTGCTGCACGACCTCGGGCACGAGGTGACCGTCTTCGAGCGGTCGCCCCGAGAGCTCGAGGAGCGCGGGGCCGGCATCGGGTATCTCAAGGCGACCGGACGGTACCTGGAGCAGCGGGCCGGTGTGGCCGCGGAGGCGATCACGGTTGCCACGCCGTACGTTCGGTACCTGGACCGGAGCGGCGGTGTTGCACATCAATCCGCTCACCCCTACCTGTTCAGCAGTTGGAATGCGGTGTATCGCAGCACACTCGCGTCGTTTCCCACCGACCGGTATCTCCTCGACCATGAGCTGGTCGACTTCGAAACCGGTCAGGACCGGGCGGTTGCCCGCTTCGGCAACGGGACCGAGTTCGAGGGTGACCTGCTGGTCTGCGCGGATGGGATCGGCTCGATCGTTCGGGCACGGCTGCAGCCGGACGCCGTCCGGCGGTATGCCGGATACGTGGCCTGGCGCGGCGTTGTGTCCGAATCGGTTCTGGGTCCGGACCTGACCGAGCAGTTCGGCGATGCGATCACCTACTTCGTTTATGAGAACAGCCACATCCTGATCTATCCGATCCCCAGCGTCAGTGGTGCGGTGGCGCCGGGCGAGCGGCTGGTGAATTTCGTGTGGTACCGCAACCACGAGGACGGCGATGCTCTGGCGGACGTGTTGACCGATCGCCACGGTGTCCGACGAGACCTCTCGGTTCCGCCGGGGGCGATGGCCCCCGACCATGACGCCGAGGCGAGAGCCCACGCGGCGGCAGTGCTTCCCCCACAGATCAACGAGCTGATCACCGCCACCACCGATCTTTTTGTTCAGGTGGTGTATGACGTTGAGGTCGACCGGATGGTCTTCGAACGAACGGTTCTTCTGGGCGATGCGGCGTTCGCCGTTCGACCCCATGCGGCCGCGGGCACTGCAAAGGCCGCAGACGACGGTTGGACGCTGGCGGAGTCCCTCGCCGCCCATGGCACCGTCGACGCTGCTCTCTCGGCATGGGAACCACCTCGGCTGGCCCTCGGCCGGGACCTGCTGGAACGGACCAGACGCATCGGCTGGCGCAGCCAGGTGGAGAACAGCTGGACCCCCGGCGATACCGAGTTCATCTTCGGCCTGTACAAGCCGGGCGACTAAAACAGGGCCATGGATCCACACCAGCGCATCGCCGCCGAGATGTCCACCGTCGCCGAGGCGCTGCTCACCACGCTCGACACATCCCAGACCGCAGCGGCCTGCCTGCCCTGGCCGTCGGATGACGAGCGACGCACCTGGTTCTTCACCCCGACCGACCACGGGGGCGTGTCGCTTCACGAGCTGGGACCGGCCCAGCAGCGGCTGGTCATGCGACTGCTCGCCGCGGTGCTGTCGCATCCCGGCTACGTGACCACCTCGCTGATCATGAACCAGGACAACCTCCTGGATCAGGTCGAAGGCTTCCGGGTCGATTTCGATCGTGAGCGGGGTCGGGATCCGCTGCTGTTCTGGATCCGATTCTTCGGCACGCCGGGCGATCGGCAGTGGTCGTGGCGGTTCGGCGGCCATCATCTGTCCATCAACGTGACCGTGGCCGACGGACGGGTGGTGTCGACCACCCCCTTTTTCATGGGGGCGGACCCGGCGTCCGCACCGCTCCTCGGTCCCCACCTGCACCGGCCGCTCGGCGGCGCGGAGGACCTGGGTAGAGAACTGGCCCGATCGTTGGACCCCGGCCAAGCGGCGGCACTGCTCCCGGTACCGCCGGTGGACATCGTCGGGTCGAACCGACCGTTCCTCACCGAGGGCGACCGGCCTTTGACCATACCGGAGGTCTGGCGGGGCCGATTCGAAGGCGAGATCGACCGGCTGCTGCAGCGCATGCAGGACGTTACCGAGGAGAAGCTGGGCATCTCCGAGGCCCACGTCGACCAGCTGGCGTTCTCGTTCACCCCGAAAGGGGTTGCGGGTCGAGATCTGACCGCGGACCAGCGTGAGGTGCTGCTGGCCCTGCTTCGAACCTACGTCGGGCGGATCGACGACACGCTTGCAGACGAGCAGCTGACCAAGGCGGAGCACGCGCTCGACGACCTGCACTTCCTGTGGGCCGGCTCGACAGAGCCCGGTGACCCCCACTACTACCGCATTCAGGGCGGCGACCTCTTTGTCGAGTACGACTGCGCCCAGCGGGACGGCAACCACGTCCACACCGTGTGGCGCGACCTCACCACCGACTTCGGCGGTGACCCGCTGGCCGAGCACTACACCAACGGTTCACATCGTCACGGCTGAGGTGATGGATCGCGGGCGCGGCGACCGATCACGGCTGAGGTGATTCGATCACGGGTGCGGCGACCGATCGTCGGAGAGAAACACCGGTGAGGCGAGAACGGTAGACCGGTCACCCGGCGCCGCCGCCGTCCAGCAGCCCGGCGGCGTCGAGGATGTCCTCCCTGCTTATCGTCGAGACCTCATCGACGGTCAACCGGGCCACCGCCTCCGGGTTGCCGGAGAGCCGGAACGCCTGTCGGTTGATGGCCTGCTCGAACAGTGTCCTGGCGTACCGGGCGTTCCCGAAGCCGTTCGCCCGATCCACCTGGCTGAAGATCCGCTCGGCGGTGATGCGGCTGCGCTCGTCGATGATGTAGTCCGCGTCGTCGGCCATCGTGTTGATGATCTCCACCAGCTCGGCGGTGGTGTAGTCCGGGAACTGGATCTCCCTGGCGAACCGGGACCGCAGCCCGGGATTCGATTGGAGGAATCGCTCCATCAGCGTCGGATAGCCGGCCACGATGACCACAAGCCGGTCCCGGTGATCTTCCATACGTTTGATCAGGGTTTCGATCGCCTCGGCGCCGAAGTCGTTCCGACCAACGCCCTCCGGCGCCAGAGCGTAGGCCTCGTCGATGAAGAGGACACCGTCCAGAGCCCGCCTGACCGCCCGATTGGTCTTCGATGCGGTGTGCCCAACGTACTGGCCGACCAGACCGGCCCGGTCAACCTCCACCAGGTGACCCCGTTTCAGCAGCCCGATCGACTGATACATCTCAGCCATCAGCCGGGCCACGGTGGTCTTGCCCGTCCCCGGGTTGCCAAGGAACACCAGGTGCTGGCTGGTCGGGACCGCAGCCAGGCCGTGTTCCTGACGCCGGCGCTGGATCTGGAGGAACGCAACCTGGGTTCTGACCTGCTCCTTGACCGAGTCGAGACCGACAAGGCGGTCAAGATCGGCCTGGATTTCGGCCAGTTCCCGGCCTTTCTGCGGTTTTGAAAGCGGCAGTTCGACCCTGGGTGGTTCGATACCACGGTCCGCGGCCGCACTCCGGACGGCGTCAGACGCCTCCATCAGACGCTTCATCAGCTTGTCTCGACCGGCGGGCACAGGCCCAGGGTACGGGTTGGCAGGCCCTGCTCAGGGTTTCACGGCGGATTGCCACCAGTTTGGTGCGGTTTCCGGCCATCATCAGAGTGGGGTTCTGCAGCGACCTGCAGCAACCTGTAGTTGACGTTGCGTAACGCCGTTGAGCAGGAACGTTGAGCAAAGACACCAAACACGGATGTCGAGCACGACCGAAAAAGAGACTGCCCAGCGAAGTTCTGCAGCCACACTGGGTACCGGCGTTCCGCAAAATCGATGCGTGACGACAAGAGGCAGGAAAGGCACCAATGGCAGCACAAGGCGAGTTAGTTCCGTTTGCCCGGGAGGTCGTTGACGTCCCGGTCGACGAGGAACTGGGCGAGTCGTTTCTCGCCTACTCGCTCTCGGTCATCACCTCGCGGGCCATTCCCGACGTCCGGGACGGCCTGAAGCCGGTCCAGCGCCGGATCCTGTACTCCATGCGGGAGATGCGGCTGTTCCCGGACCGCCCGCACCGAAAGTGCGCCCACGTCGTCGGGGACGTCATGGCCAAGTTCCACCCCCACGGAGACAGCGCCATTTACGACACCCTGGTCCGGCTCGGCCAGGACTTTGCGAAGCAGGTCACCCTGGTCGACCCGCAGGGCAATTTCGGCAGCCTGGACGATCCACCCGCCGCCTACCGCTACACCGAGTGTCGCCTGACCCCGGCCGCCCTCGATCTGCTCTCCGAGATCGACGAGGAGACCGTCGACTTCCGGGCCACCTATGACGGCGAGACGCTGGAGCCGGCGTACCTGCCCGCCCTCCTGCCGAACCTGCTGGTCAACGGCACGTCGGGTATCGCCGTCGGCATGGCCACCAACATGCCGACCCACAACCTGGGTGAGATCTACGAGGCCATCAAGCTGGTGATGACCAAACGTCGGCCGAAACCGACCATCGACGAGCTCATGGCCAAGGTTCCCGGCCCGGATTTCCCGTCCGGCGGCATCCTCATCGACGACGGCATTCGGGAAGCGTACGAGACCGGCCGGGGAACGGTCCGGATCCGGGCCAAGGCCGAGGTGGTCAACATCACCAGGGCCCGGCGGGGCTTGGAGATCACCGAACTGCCGTACCTGGTCGGGGCTGAGCGGGTCATCGCCAAGATCAAGGACCTGGTCAACAGCGGCAAGCTGAACGGCATCAGCGACGTCAAGAACCTCTCGGACCGAACGTCCGGGCTGAAGCTGGTTGTGGAGTGCAAGACCGGGATCAATCCGGAACTGTTGCTGGAGAAGCTCTACCGCCTCACCCCGATGGAGGAGACGTTCGGCATCAACAACGTCGTCCTGGTGGACGGGGTGCCCACCACCCTCGGCCTCTACGACCTCTGCCACCACTACATCGAGCACCGCCTCGACGTTGTCGTGAAACGGACCGAGTACCGGCTCCGCAAGGCCGAGGAACGGCTCCACCTGGTCGAAGGTCTGCTGATCGCCATCGACAACATCGACGAGGTTGTCGCCATCATCCGGGGTTCGGAGAACTACCAGGACGCCAAGACCAAGTTGATGAAGCGGCTGAAGCTCAGTGAGTTGCAGGCCGAATACGTGCTGGACCTCCGGCTCCGGCGGCTGACCGCCCTGGCGTATGAAGAACTCGTCGAGGAGAAGAAGGAGCTGGTCGCCACCATCGCCGAGCTGAAGAAGATTCTCGGCTCCGACAAGCGACGGCGGACCATCGTCCTGAACGAGCTGGCTCGTATCGTCGAGGACTACGGCTACCCCCGCCGGACCAGGATCGTCGGCGGCGACGACATTCCCGACCTGGCCGAGCTGGAGGAACAGGTCGTCGCCGACCTGCCCGACGACCCGTGTGTGGTCAGCCTGTCGGCGTCCGGGCTGGTCGGTCGGGAGGCCACCGGAACATCAAAGAGCTTCACCCCCTCCCGCCACGATGTGATCCAGGCGGTGGTGACCACCACACTTCGCCAGGAGGTGACCGCGTTCACCTCCGGCGGCAGGGTCCTCAAACTCACCGCGGCCGACGTGCCCGAGGTTGGCGGCCGCAGCAGGGGTAAGGGTTCCGGTGAGGTGTTCGGCTCCGACCGGGGGGACACGATCATCTCCATCGTCGGCCCGGACGGCGAGCCGATCACCGTCGTCACGGCGACCGGCATGGTCAAACGGCTCGATCGCGCCGCCCTCGCCGAGGTCCGCTCCGGCCGGCCGTTCATCAAGCTGACCTCCGGGGACCGGGTGGTCGCCGCGTTCTCGGCCACCGAGGACGAAGAGGTGGTGCTGATTGCCTCCGACGCTCAGGCCCTGCGGACCGCCGTGGCCAACATCAGTATCCAGGGTCCGTCGGCCAAGGGTGTTGCCGGGATAAAGCTGAAGGGCAAGGCTCGGGTGGTTGGTGCCGGGCCTGCCGATGCCCAGGCCGTGGTGGTCACCGTCACCGACCGCGGGACCGCAAAGGCCACCTCGACCGAGGAGATCCCCAGCAAGGGTCGGGGAACCGGCGGTGTCCGGATCACCAAGTTCAAGGACGAATCCCGGATCGACTACGCCTGGGTCGGTCCTCTGGAACGCACGATGTGTGTGGTCAGCCAGGCGGACTCTGCAACCAAGCCGGACAACGCGCCGCTCGCACTGAAGCTGCGGGCCACCCGTCGTGACGGCGTCAGCTCTCGAACCGAACGCCGAATCCTCGGCATCGGTTCGCTCCGGTGGTGAACCTCTGATGGCAACAGCAAAAAAGAAGACCCCGACAAAAAAGACAGCTACCGGGAAACCCTCGACACAGAAGACCGTGACAAAAAAGACAGCCACCAAGAAGCCCGCCGCCCCGAAAACCGTGGCAGCGGCAAAGACGGCCACAACAAAACGCGCCCCGGTCAAGAAAGCGACAAAGGCAAACGGGGCCCGGAAGGCCGGTACGAAGAAGACGGGCCGCCGATCCAGCGACTACGACCAGTCGAAGATTCAGGTCCTCGAGGGCCTGGAGGCGGTCCGCAAGCGCCCGGGTATGTACATCGGCGGGACCGGCACCGAGGGTCTTCATCATCTGCTGTGGGAAATCATCGACAACGGCGTTGACGAGGCGGCGGCCGGGTTCGCCTCCACCATCGACGTGATCCTGCACAAGGACGGCTCCATCGAGGTCTACGACAACGGCCGGGGGATCCCGATCGGCCGGAAGTCGGACGGACGCACCGCACTCGAAGTGGTCTTCACCGAGCTGCACGCCGGCGGCAAGTTCGGCTCCGGGGCGTACAGCGCCTCCGGCGGCCTCCACGGCGTCGGTGCGTCGGTGGTGAACGCCCTGTCGTCCAAGCTGGTCGCGGAGGTTGATCGCGACGGGGCGACGAACCGGCTGGTCTTTCTGGAGCGGGAGCCCGGCAACTACCTCTCGTCCGGCAAGTTCAAGCCGACGTCAAAGCTGGCCAAGGTCCGCAAGATCCCACCGAACCGCACCGGGACCCGGGTCCGGTTCTGGCCGGACCTCGACGTCTTCGATGCGGACGCCAAGATCGACTACGACCAGGTCCGGGATCATGTGGCCCGGGTCTGCTTCCTGGTGCCGGGGCTGCAGATCAAACTGCACGACAAGCGGGGTACCGGCCGCAAGCCGGAGACGTTTGTGGCCAACGGCGGCCTCCGGGACTACGTGGACTACCTCTCCACCGGTGCAAACGTCACCGACATCCTGACCATCCACGACGAGTCGTCGTTCGAGGAGAAGGTCCCGGTCAACGGCAAGATGTCCACCGTCACCCGGGCCTGCACCATCGACATCGCGGCCCGATGGGTCAAAGGGTTCGAAACCAAGATCGTCAGTTTTGTCAACACCATCCCCACCAGCGACGGCGGCACGCACGTGGCCGGGTTCGAACGCGCCCTGTCCCGGGTGGCGAACGAACAGCTGCTGGCCGACGCCAAGAAACTGAAGAAGCTGGCCAAGCAGGGCAACGACCGGGCAACCCCCAACGACATCCAGGAGGGTCTGGTCGCCGCGGTCAAGGTCACATTCCCCGAACCGCAGTTCAAGGGCCAGACCAAACAGGAACTCGGCACACCTGCGGTGCAGAACATCGTCTATGAGACGGTCAAGTCCGGCTTCGGGGACTGGGTGTCCGGCGGGGGTAAGAAGTCCCAGATCAACGCACTCCGGGAAAAGATGACCCAGGCCATCATCAACCGGGTGGCGGCGAAGCAGCAGCTCGACCTGCGACGCAAGGCCGCAACGCTCAGCTCGACCGGCATGCCGGACAAGCTGGCGGACTGCCGGGTCCACGGCGGTGACTCCGAGCTTTTGATCGTGGAGGGCAACTCCGCCGCCGGTCCGGCAAAGCAGGGCCGGGATGCCGAGACGATGGCGGTGCTGCCGCTGCGGGGCAAGGTGGTCAACGCCGGAAAGGCCAGCCTGAAGCAGGTCATCGAGAACACCGAGGCGCAGGCGCTGATCACCGCGGTCGGCGCCGGTTCCGGCCCGGACTTCGACGTTACCCAGTCTCGGTACGGACGGATCATCATCCTGTGTGACGCCGACGTCGACGGCAGCCACATCCGCTGTCTGCTGCTCACGCTGATCTACCACCACATGCGGCCGCTGCTGGAGCACGGCATGGTGTATGCGGCCCAGCCGCCGCTGTTCGCCACCAAACACAGGGGTGACCTGATCTACGCGTACGACGATGAGGAGCGGGACCGCATCGGTGGTGAGCTCGACATCGCGTCGGACAAGTGGAAGCGGTTCAAGGGTCTTGGCGAGATGAACGTCGAGGAGCTGGCCGAGACCACCCTCAACCGGGAGACCCGGGTGCTCAAGCGGATGGGTATGGAGGACGGCAGGGAGGCCGAGAAGGCGGCCAAGCTGTTCGAGGTGCTCATGGGCAGCGACGTGGCCACGCGCAAGGACTACATCGTCTCCAACTCCAGCCTGGTCGACCAGGACCTGCTCGACATCTGACCGGAGCAAGGCCCCCGAAATTTGGGCTCACCGCCCACAAATTTTGTGGCCTGTGTGCCCAAATTTCGTGAGGATTTGGGACGGGCGCGGTTGGTTAGGGCTCCTCGTCGCCGATCTCGGTGCGGCGGCGCTCGATGTACCGGTCGAGGGCCTCCCGTCGGTCGCCGGGGAGCGTCGGTTCCTCATAGTCGGCCAACGCGGTCTGCCACAACGTGGTGGCCCGTTCGGTTGCCGTCAGGGAACCCGCCTCACTCCAGGCGCCGTGGTTCTGCCAGTCGGACAGCATCGGTGAATAGAAGGCGTCCTCGTACCGCTCCAGCGTGTGCTCGTCACCGAAGAAATGGCCGCCCGTTGGGGT
The DNA here is from genome assembly GCA_039029335.1 of Actinomycetota bacterium. GTDB lineage: Bacteria > Actinomycetota > Acidimicrobiia > Acidimicrobiales > SZUA-35 > JAHELU01. The sequence continues at coordinate 39,849 of JBCCGJ010000011.1, forward strand.
CCGCTCCATGGCGTCGAAGGCGAACTCCGCCGGGTCGAGATCGATCGGGGTGAGGAACTC
>JBCCGJ010000012.1:0-39570 GCA_039029335.1 Actinomycetota bacterium
CCGGGCCCGGACAGCCACTCCGCTGCTTCCGCCGTCTCCGCCGCGATGGTTGACGCCGTCACGATGGTGTAGGGGGCGTCCAGAATCGGCGACGGCTCGAAGTACTCCCGGTAGATGGCAACCGCCTCGAGCGTGCCGCCCATGTCGAAGTGATGGGCGAACGCGAACGGCAGGCCGAGCACTCCTGCGAGCTGGGCGCTGAAGCCGCTGGAACCCAGCGGAACGACGGTCGGGCTGGACTCGAGCACCGGGGTGGCCCGGAACCGGTCCCAGAGGCCGTTTGCCGTTCGCCGGTCGCCGAGCAGCCCCATGACATCGATCAGATGCCGGGGGAAGTCCTCGGCGTCTCGGTTGTCAACGGCACCGCGCAGGGCGTAGGCCGTTTCCCGGTCGGTGCCCGGCGCCCGGCCAACACCGAGGTCAATGCGCCCCGGATACATCGACTCGAGCAGTGCGAACTGCTCGGCAACCGCCAGCGGCGCGTGGTTCGGCAGCATGACACCGCCCGATCCGACCCGAATGGTCGTGGTGTTCGCGGCGAGGTGGGCCATGAGGACCGCCGGTGACGTGCTGGCCACCGTTGCCATGTTGTGGTGCTCCGCAACCCAGATCCGGCGATACCCCAGGGTTTCGGCCCGAATCGCCAGCTCGGTGGTCGCGGCGAGGGCGTCGGCACTGGACTGCCCGTCCGGAACCATCGAAAGGTCAAGTATCGACAGCGGCACGTTGCTCATGCACCAGATCCTCGTGAGGCCACACCTTGAGCCTAGCGATCGGTGGGCTGTGGGCGCCTACCGGCACCGGCTTGCTCGCCCTACCGGGCCGGGCCACCATGGGCAGCAGCATCGGCGGAGCAGGAGAACCCCGTGATCGAAAAGACCATTCCCATCGCGACCGGTGACGGGTCGATGGCCACGTTTATCGTCCACCCGGAACGAGGCTCGAACCATCCGGTGGTGCTGTTCCTCATGGACGCCCCCGGGATGCGCGAGGAGCTGCGGAACATGTCCCGCAGGCTGGCATCCGCCGGGTACTACGTGATGGCCTCCCAGCTCTACTACCGGGAAGTTGACGAGTTCAACGTCTTCGAGACCGGTGACCGGGACCGAATGTTCGAACTGATGGGCGGGCTCAGCAACGCCATGGTGGTCAACGACTGTCGATCGATGCTCGGCCACGCCGCCGACGATCCCGCGGCGGACGCGGCCCGTGTCGGCACCGTCGGCTATTGCATGAGCGGGCCGTTCACGATCATGGTGGCGGCCGACATTCCGAACGCCGTGAAGGCTGCGGCGTCGATTCACGGTGTTCGGCTGGCGGTCGATGCCGACGACTCACCGCACCGACACCTCGAGCGGATCCGCGGCGAGGTGTACGTCGGTTGCGCGGAACACGACGACTATGCCCCGCCCGCGATGATCGAGGAGTTCGAAGCGGCCCGCGTCGCAGCGGGTACCGCCGGTGAGGTCGAGTGGTACCCCGGAACCGATCATGGCTTTGCCTTCGCCGAGCGCCCGGTGTACGACCAGGTTGCTTCGGAGCGGCACTGGGAGCGGGTCCACGACCTCTTCGAACGCAATCTGAAGCAGGCCTGACCCGGCCGGAGCCGGGATGCAAAAGGCCCGACGACCCCCGCGGGGCCGCCGGGCCGAATTGTCGCGACCGGTCGACGGTTCGCGTCGCCGACCGGTCGGGAGCTCTCCGGTCAGTCGCCGTCGGTGTCCAGCATCGACCGGTGGATCATGCCGCCGATGATCGCACCGATGATCGGCGCCACCCAGAACATCCAGAGCTGAGCGATCGGTGTGGTCGCCCCGTCTCCGAAGATGGCCGCCACCAGAGCCTGGGCCGTCGAGCGGGCCGGATTGACGCTGGTGTTGCTGATCGGGATGGAGATGAGGTGGATCAGGGTCAGCGTCAGACCGATGGCCAGGCCACCCATGCCGGCCGCCGCCTTCTTGGCGGTGGCCCCGAGGATGACGATCAGGAAGATCGCGGTGAGCACGATTTCGGCGATGAGCACCGCCACCAGGCTGTAGCCGCCCGGGGAGAAGTCGCCGTAGCCGTTTGTGGCAAACGCACCGGCGGTATCGGTGATCTCAAAACCGTCCTGACCGGTGGCGATGAGGTAGATGATGAGGCCGCCGACAAACCCGCCGAGCACCTGGGCAACGATGTACTGCACCACTTTGCTCGTGTCGAACTTGCCGCCCGCAACCAGTCCAAGCGTCACCGCCGGATTGAAGTGCCCGCCCGAGATGTGGCCGAGTGCGTACGCCCCGGTCACCACGGTCAGACCGAACGCAAGGCTTACCCCGAGAAACCCGATCCCGAGGTTGATCGCGTCGTCCGCCGCCAAAAATTGCGCAGCAAACACCGCCGATCCGCAGCCGCCCAGTACCAACCACAGAGTTCCGAGGAACTCCGCCGTCAATTCCTTGCTTTGATTCATGTGTCGTACCCCTAGTTTGTTGACACTCTGTCAAAAGCAACCGTAGCCGAGGGCCCCGTATCGCCTGGTGAATGAGCAACAAAGAGCAGCCGGTCGGCGGACCGGACCGCGTTGTTAGAGGCCGTCGCTCTCGGGGAAGAGGTCCGGGAAGTCGGGGGCTCGCTTCTCCATTTGTGCGGAGAAGGCCTCCGCCATGTCGTCGGTGTCGAACATGCCGGCGTTCCAGTTGGCGATGTATTCAAGACCATCGGAAATGCCGTGATCGCGGGTGTAGTGCATGGTCTGTTTTGTGCCCCAAACGGCCATGGGGCTTTTGGTGGCGATCTCCGCCGCAACGCCGAGCACGGCGTCGACCATGGTCTCCTGATCGGGATACACCTCGTTGACGAACCCGGCGGTTTTCGCCTCCGCCGCGGTCCACCGTCGGCCCGTGTACGCCAGCTCCCGGACGATGCCTTCCGCGACCAGCTTCGGCATCCGCTGCAGGGTGCCGACGTCGGCGGTCATGCCGAGGTTGATCTCCTGAATGGAGAAGAATGCGTCCTCGGTGGCGTAGCGCATGTCGCAGGCGGTGATCATGTCGATCCCACCACCAACACAGGCGCCCTGGACGGCGGCGAGTACGGGCATCCTGGCCCGTTCGAGCGCGGTGAACGACTCCTGGAGTTTCAGCGCCGTCGACCGGAACCGCTCGTTCCGCCTACTGCGATGCCCGGTGACCTGATCAGGCGCACCGACGGTGTCGTTGTCGGCGAACACCGCGAGGTCCATACCGGAACAGAAGTGGCGGCCTTCGCCGGAGAGCACCATCGCCCTGACGGATCCGGACGCCGACAGCTCGGCGGTGATCTGTGGCAGCTCGTTCCAGAAGGCCGGGATCATCGAGTTGCTGCGTTCCGGCCGGTTCATCCGGACGTGGGCGACCTTCCCGTCGACCTCGACATCAAAACACTCGTATCCCATGGGCCGTGTCCTCCCGTCTCTGTGGCGCGCCGCCAGGGTCGCACATCGACCGGTTCGCGTCGAGTCGGCGGTGAGGCGCCGTCAGGCCGGCAATCAGTCACCGTCCACTCGGCGATCGGCCACCGTCTGGCCGGCACCGCTTGTCCGGCGCGGTCCGGTGATCGAGAATGGGGGTGCTCACCAGTGGTGGAGTTTTGATGTCGTTCCTCTCACGCTCCCAGGCGGCCCGGCGAACCGAGACGGCCCGCGCCCCGCAGGCGCCGTTCCGGTCCGCACCGGAGTCGCTCCTGTGGTCACCGGACCCGGCCTCGGACGGATCCATGGGAGCCGAGGCGGATGTCGGCGCACCCGAGTTCATCGAACCGACCCAGGATGCGGAGCCGGAGGTCGAACCGCCTGCGGTCGCCTGCCGAGGGGTGAGTAAGTGGTTCGAGCAGTTCCAGGTTCTGGACGACATCACCTTTGAGGTCCAACCGGGAGAAGTCTCCGTGCTCATCGGCCGGTCAGGTGCGGGCAAATCGACGATGTTGCGCTGCCTCAACGGGCTGGAGCTGGCGACCGTCGGGCAGGTGGAGATCCACGGTTGTCCGGTGACCGACGATCCGTACGTGTTGCGCGCCCTGCGGTCCGCGGTAGGGATCGTGTTCCAGAACTTCAACCTGTTCCCGCAGTACTCGGTGGAGCGGAACGTGGTGCTTGCCCAACGCCTTGTCCTGAATCGGACCGGTGAAACAGCGGAGGCGTCCGCTGTCGAGGTGCTTGACCGGGTCGGGATGCTCGCCCACCGCAACAAATATCCGTCGCAGCTTTCCGGCGGTGAGCAGCAGCGGGTGGCGATCGCCCGGGCCCTGGCGATGAGCCCCAGCATCGTGCTGCTCGACGAACCGACGGCGTCCGTCGACCCCGAGCTGACCAAGGGAATCATGGACCTGGTACGTGAGATCGCCGAGTCGAACGTGACCGTCATCGCCGTCACCCACGAGATGGGCTTTGTGAAGGCCGCTGCTGACTACGTTCACTTCTTCGAGGAAGGCCGGTTGCTGGAGAGCGGTCCCGTCGACCGGTTCTTCTCCGATCCGTCCCATCCCAGGACCCGACAGTTCATCTCCGACGCCCGCCTGCTGTATTAGCGCTGCCGTTCACCGTCTTGTCGGTCTGGCGGCGCGCCACAGGCCCGACACTCCGGGCGGTCGGGTACGGCGGTACGGGTCGGAGGCGGCCTGATCGTCACGCCAACTCGAACGCGGACGGACACCAAACCGCTGCGAGCCGGTCCCGGACGGGTTCGTCGTCAGGTGAGGGTGACCTGCTGGATCCAGCCGAGCCCGTCGGAGGTACGGCCGGACGGCTTGTATTCGGCACCGACAAAACCGTCGTAGCCCAGGCCGTCGATCTGGCGAAGGAGTTCGGGAAAGTCGACCTCTCCCTCGTCCGGCTCCGTTCTGGACGGGACGGCGGCGATCTGGATGTGCCCGATGATGTTCTGATGGATCCGGATTCGGTTCAGTAGATCACCCTCGGTCAGCTGGACGTGATAGCAGTCGAACAGCATCCGCACGTTCGGCTCCCCGACGTCGCGGATGATCGCCGCGGCCTGATCGGTATGGGTGAGGTAGTAGTCCGGCTGGGTCTCCCGGCTGATCGGCTCGATCAGCACACCGACGCCGAACTCGCCCCCTCGGGCCGCGGCGTATCTCAGGTTCTCGATGAAGGTGTCCCGGGAATCCTCACCGGACGCCTTCCCCGCCAACACGTGTACGTACTGGGCCGAGACATCTGCGGCGTAGGCGAACGCCTTGTCGATGTTGGCCCTGGCGTCCTCCTCCCGACCGGGGATGGCGGACAGACCGAAGTCCCCGTTGGCCAGGTCCCCACCGACGGTGTTCAACGAGATGAGCGGCATGCCCAACTCTTCGAGGACAAGCGCAACTTCGACCGCATGGGTTATGTAGGGCCAGTGAACCTCGACCGCCTCGAAACCGGCGGACTTTGCGGCGCGGATGGCGTCCAACAGCTCGAGCTCGGGCCAGAGAAACCCGAGGTTGGCGGAAAGGCGGGTCACCGGGATGACCTACCGATTCGGCCGGGCGCAGCCGCGATGGTTGTCACTGTTTGCTCATTCCCCCAACACATCAACAATATGCTGCCGGACAATAGCAGCTACGGACGAATCCCCAACGAAGCCGAGGTCCTCCGCCCTGGCCGACGTTATCGAGGCGGGCCAGGAGTCGACGATGCGCTGGATGTCCTGCTCCGGGCTGAACGTGACGGCGCCGAGTGCGCCGACGACATCGTGCTCGGCAGCCTCCTGGGCGACCGCGTCAACCGCCTCCTGCATCGCCATCGGCAAACCCGGCAGGAGCAGCGTCCGATCCGCCCCCAGCGCATCCGGATCGAGTTCGGAGATCGCCACCAGCGCATCGATGACCCGCCCCGGTGAAATGACGGCCATCACGGTGTCGGCGGTGACCGGGCATGTCATGTCGACCCCTTGCAGCGGTTCCCGAATGATCCCCGACGCGAATCCGGAAGCTGCGAGGTTCGGTTTGCCCGGTCGGACCGACACGGTCGGCAGTCGAAGACCTCGCCCGTCGATGAACCCTTTCCGGTGGTAGTCGTTCACGAGCAGCTCGCAGCTGGCCTTCTGCACGCCGTAGGACGTCTCCGGCCGGAGGGCGGTTGAGTCGTCGACGGACTTGCCCGCTCCGGATCCGTAGGCGGCACACGAGCTGGTGAACACCACCTGGATGGTCCGACCGGTCTGCTCGCCGACAACCCGGCACCGTTCGAGCAGGTCGATGGTCCCCTGGAGGTTGACCACGTACCCGAGGTCGAAGTCCTGCTCCGCCCCGGCGCTGACCACGGAGGCCAGGTGGTACACCCGGGTCACCTCCCCCGAGATGAACTCCCGGATGAAGTGCCGGTCCGCCACGTCGCCGACGATCGAGGTGACGCGGCCGTCGTCACCCCACGGCGGGTCCTCGACGCCCACCTGGTCGACCAGCAGCAGTTCCGCATCGGTCTGGTCCGCCAGCAGCCGCGCCGCGAGCTGTCTGCCGAGGAATCCCGCCCCGCCGGTGATGACCGTGGCGCCCATCAGCCCCGCCCGACGAACGGCATGCCGTTTGCCATGACCGTCATGGTCAAGACGTTGGTGTCCGGTGGGAGGTCGGCCATGTACACAACGGCCCGGCCGACGTCGGCCGCAGCCATCCGTGGCTCGGAGCGGACGCTGCCGTCCGGTTGGAGTGCTCCGTCCCGCATTCGATCGGTCATGGGACTGACCGCATTGCCGATGTCGATCTGGCCGCAGGTGATACCGATGTCCCGACCGTCGAGCGCCAGTGACTTGGTGAGGCCCGTAATCGCATGTTTTGTGCTGGTGTACGGCGCCGAGTACGGGCGAGGGGTTGTCGCTGACACCGACCCGTTGTTGATGATCCGACCCCCGGGCGGGTCCTGGTTCCGCATCTGGGCGAAGGCCGCTCTGGCGCAGAGGAACGAGCCGGTGAGGTTGACGTCGACGACGGCCTGCCACTGCTCAACCGTGAGCTGGTCGATCGGAACCGGGGGTGCGCCGGCGCCGGCGTTGTTGAACAGCAGGTCGACCCGGCCGAAGCGGGAGACCGTCTCGGCGAAGACCCGATCGACGTCGTCGGCGACGGCGACGTCACCAATGACGGCCAGGGCCGGCCCGTTCAGGTCGGCGAGCGTCTCCTGCAGCCGTTCCTCCGTCCTGCCGGTCACAACGACCGACCAGCCGGCGTCGCTGAGTGCCTGTGCACAGGCCCGCCCGACACCGGTCCCGCCGCCCGTCACGATTGCCACTCGATCCTTGGCGGATCGGTCGGTGACACCTTCAACCATGCCTCCCCTTTCGCGGCACGCCGGGTGGGCCCGATCGAAGGGTCGGGTTGCGCCGTTCGGGCCAAGTGTTGCACGGCTCCCCCGGGTCGACAACGGCTAAACCGCTGCGCCCGCGGGCCGGCCTCCGAGAGCCGGTGGTAGCCGCCGAATTTGGTGCTAACCATGTAGTTATGGCCACCAACGCCACCGTCACCGCAATGCTGCGCGAGCTCATCACCCTGACCACGCTGGAGGAGGAAAGCCCCCAGTCGTTCAAGGTTCGGGCGTACGAGAACGCCCGGCTCGGCATCGAGGCGCACGGGGCCGACATCACCGATCTGACCGCGGCCGAGCTGACCAAGATCAAGGGAGTCGGCAAGTCCACCGCTGCGAAGATCCGTGAATTCCTGGACACCGGGACGGTTGACAAGCTCGAGAAGCTGCGGGCCGCCTACCCACCGGCGTTCGTTGAACTGAGCAAGATCCCCGGCCTCGGTCCGAAGACCCTCAAGCTGGTTCGAAGTGAGCTTGGCGTTGAAGACCTGGAAGGGCTGAAGGCGGCGATCGACGCCGAGCGGCTCCGGGAACTCCCCCGCATGGGGGCGACCAGCGAAGCCAAGATAAAAAAGGCCATCGAGCGCCTCGGGCTGACCGGCAAAGACCGCAGGACCCCCATCGCCGAAGCACTGCCGCTTGCGGAGCGGCTGATCGCCGACCTCCGGGCGATCCCCGAGGTGGCCATGGCGGAGTTCTGCGGCAGTCTCCGGCGGATGTCGGAGACCATCGGCGACATCGACATAACCGTTGCATCAACCGAGCCCGCAACCGTCATGGCTGCGGTGGTCGCCCACCCCGAGGTGGCGGAGATCGTCGTCTCCGGCGAAACGAAGACCTCGTTCCTGGCCCCCACCGGGCTCCAGGTCGACGTTCGAGTGGTCGATCCGTCGCAGTTCGGTGCGGCGACCCTCTATTTCACGGGATCGAAGGCCCATAACATCGCGCTACGGCAACGGGCGATCGACCGTGGCCTGCTCCTCAACGAATACGGTCTGCTCGACGGTGACCGCGTTGTGGCCGGTGAGACCGAACACTCGATTTACGAAGCCCTGGACCTGGCCTACGTGCCGGCGCCGCTTCGGGAGGCCACCGGCGAGGTGGATGCTGCGGCCAGCGACGAGCTACCGGACCTGGTGCAGCTCTCCCAGATCAAGGGGGATCTGCATTATCACACCGACCGTTCCGGCGACGGCCGCTCGTCACTACCCGACATGGTCGCGGAAGCCGCCGGAAAGGGTTACGACTATCTGGCCATCACCGACCACGGTGAGGATCTGGCGATCAACGGCTCGAACCGGGAAGAGATGCTGGAGCATCGGGAGAAGATCCGTGAGCTGCAGGCCGACTATCCGAACATGACCATCCTGTACGGCTGCGAGCTGAACATCGGTGCGTCGGGCGGACTGGACTACGACGCCGAATTCCGGGGTCTGTTCGACTACACGGTCGCATCGGTGCACTCCCACTTCGATCAATCGGTCGCCGAGCAGACCGCCCGCCTCATCGCCGCCATTGAGGACCCGACGGTCAACTCGATCGGCCACCTCACCGGCCGCAAGATCGGAAGACGACCTGGTATCGAACTCGACATCGACAAGATCCTCGACGCCCTGCTGGCCAACGACGTTGCGCTGGAGATCAACGGCGCCCTCGGGCGGCTCGATGCCGCCTCTGACGTGGTTCGTCGGGCAGTCGACCGGGGCGTCAAGCTGGTGATCAACACCGACAGTCACCACGTCTCGGAACTCGGCCGTATGGAGTACGGCGTTCTCACCGCCCAGCGGGGCTGGACACCGAAGGAACTGGTGGTGAACACCTGGTCGAAGCGTGACTTCCTGCAGTGGGCGGACTCCCGCAGCTGATCGTTCCGAGCCGGGGATGGGATGGCGACGCCGCCCGTCATCTGGGACGGTCGACGGTGGTTCGCTAACGTGGCCGCATGTTGAGCTGGAAAGTCGGTCAGGTTCGGATCACGTCGATCGTCGAGTCGGAAACACCAACCTCGCCTCGGTTCCTGTACCGGGACATGTCAAAGGTCGAGGTGCTGGAGCGGGCCGGGCGGGCGCCGTGGCTGCGACCGAACTTCGTCAGCGACGAGGGGTATCTGCTGCAGAAGATCCAGTGTCTGGTCATCGAGGTCGACGATCTGAAGATCGCCGTCGACACGTGCGTTGGGAACGACAAGAGCCGTCAGAACCCGCTGTGGGACCACCTCGACGGCCCGTTCCTGGCCGACATGGCCAAGGCGGGGTATCCGCCGGAGGACATCACGCATGTGGTGTGCACCCACCTGCATGTCGACCACGTCGGCTGGAACACCCGCTGGGAGAACGGCACGTGGGTGCCGACCTTCCCGAACGCCCGCTACATCTTTGTCGAGTCTGAGTACCGCCACTGGCTGGACACCCCCAGCCTGTTCGAAGGCGAGGATCCGATCGGCGACTCCGTCACCCCTATTGTGGACGCCGGGCTGGTCGACATGGTGGAGACGGACCACGTGATCAACGACGTCATCCGTTTCGAGTCGACCCCCGGTCACACGCCCGGCCACGTCTCACTTGTCATCGAGTCGGAGGGACAGCGAGGGATCATCACCGGCGACATGCTGCATAACCCAATGCAGCTGGCGGATCCGGAGCTGTCCTCCATGTTCGACACGGACCCCGTTGCCTCTCGGGACACCCGCCGCCTGGTCTTCCCCGACTGGGCCGACGGCTCCACATTGGTGATCGGCACCCACTTCGGCACGCCGACCGCCGGTGTGCTGGTCCCCGAGGGCGACGGCTTCCGTCTGCAGGAGCCCGAATAGGCCGATCGTCCGGCTGCGCCCGCTCGGCTCCCGATCGCCGGGCTGCCGATCGTCCCGCGGTGCCGGCTCGGCTCCCGATCGCCGGGCTGCCGACCCCGGTCGGGCCGTTCGTTCCGATGCCGGTTGTTACCGGCCGAAGGCGTCGGCGGCGAACCGATCGACGATGTCGGCGATCTCCGCTGCGTGGGACTCCTCGTGCATGGCGTGTTCGCCACCCTCGACGGCCTGGAACCGGGCGTCCGGCATCTTCCGTTCCAGATAGCGCCCGGCGCCCGCATACTCCTCACGGTCCGCGGTGCCGGCCAGGACAAGCGTTGGGACGCTCATCTCCGCCAGCGACTCCATGACAACGCCGTCCTCCTGGAGGTTGAGTTCCGCGGCCTGCGGTGGCACCCCGAACCGGTGGGCGTTCCGCCGGGACCGCTCGTTCCAGGCCTCTCGCTTTTCCGGATCCCGGAACCCCGGGCCGGTGTTGAGCACCACGATGCCTTTCGCCACCCCTCGGCGGGTGGCGGCGTGGGCCAGCGCAAGGTACCCGCCGAGAGAGTGGCCGACGAGCACCGCCGGCCCGTCGACGGACTCCAGAATGTCATCCACGTCATCCAGCGCCCGGTCCCTCGTGTACTCCGCCGGGTCTTCGGGAACCGGCGACTGCCCGTGGCCCAGGAGGTCGAACCCGATCACGGTGTAGCGGTCCTGCAGGAGGGTCATGACCCGGTCCCAGGTGGCCGAGGACGACCCGACTCCGTGCAGGAAGATGAGTGCAGGGCCGCTCCCCCGCCGATCGACATGTACGCGCATGGCTGGCGACCATACCCGCTGTTTCCCCGGGATCGGCTGGATCGGGCAACCGCCGGACCCATCCGCGGGCGGCAGCGGCCGAACCGGCAGACGGACGATTCGCAGACGGCGGCCGGGTGCTCTAGAAAGTGCGGTATGCGAATCTCCTCCGACGACATCGACACCGCATCGGTTGACGCAGCGCTGCGCACCACACGGGCCGTGCGACTGCGGCTGGACCTCGAACGGGAGGTCGACCAGCAGATCATCCTGGACTGCATCGATGTGGCCGAGCAGGCGCCGACCGGGGGCAACCAGGGCAGCAGACGGTGGCTGGTGATCCGGGACCCGGAGAAGAAGGCCGCCCTGGCCGAGCTGTACATGGAGTCCGCCGGCCAGTGGATGGTCGAGGCCCGGGACAAGCTGGTCGGCACCGGCCATCACAACGAACGGGTGATGGCGTCCGCCGCCCACCTGGCCGAGCATCTGACGGAGGTGCCGGTCATCGTCATTCCCACCATCATCGGCCGTCATGACAACAGCGGTCGGCCCGGCCTGTTCGACTCCGTGATCCAGTCCGCGTGGAGCTTTGCCGTCGCGTTGCGGGCCAGAGGCCTCGGCACGGCCTGGACGACCGCCATCCTCAACGCCGAGGACAAGATCGCCGAGCTGCTCGGCATTCCCGGTGACATGACCCAGATCGCCATGCTCCCCGTTGCCTGGACAAAGGGGACCGAGTTCAACGACGCGCCCCGCTACCCGGCCAGGGACATCACCTACGTCGACGGGTTCGGCCGGGTCTACGACTCGGGTCCCAGCTCTCCCATCTCGCTGAGCGACGGCCCCGGCACCGTGGTGGAGACGGACATCAAGGCGCCGATCGGCCGAGTGTGGGAGTTGGTCTCCGACATCACCATGCCCGCCTCGTACAGCGAGGAGTGCATCGGCGCCGACTGGGCCGAAGGCTTCGACGGGCCTGCGGTCGGTGCCAAGTTCATCGGACGGAACCACCACGAAGCCAGAGGCGAGTGGGAGGTGCCGTGCTTCATATCCCACTACGAGGAGCCAAAACGGTTCGGTTGGGTCACCTCCGACCCGGACAACCCCGGTGCCCGCTGGCGCTTCGAGCTCGAACCGATCGCCGGAGCGATCCGGGTTCGGTTCGTACTGCACCTCGGGCCCGGCCCGTCCGGCATGACCGAGATCATCGAGCAGCGCCCCGACCTCGAGGTTCGACTGCTCGAACGGCGGATCGCCGAACATCGGGCCAACATGCAGCGGGTGATCGACGGCTTGGCCGAACAGCTCGCCTGACCGCGGCTGCCGTCGCGGCGGCGTCTGCGTCTCGCCCGCTCGACGCCGGGGACGACGGGCCGCCGGCTACATCGTGAAGCGGAGGTTCTTTGCCGCGGTTTCGCCCCAGGCGTCGTCCCCGGTCCACGTGATCCGCCCGGCCTCGATCACCTCGTCCGGATCGATCCGGCCGCAGGCCAGTTGCACAAACGTGAGCGAGTCCGTGATCAACTCGACGGAGGGGTCGCTGAGCGAGTCGACCTTGGCCGCCCGTCCGTCGACCATCGCAAAGATGTCCCGCTCGATCGGGCCGGTGAGGTGGATCGCGATGCTCTTCCCGTCCGGCAGGCCGATCTTCTTGCCGACGATGTAGCCGATCGAATTGTGGACCTCGTCAAGGGCGATCTCGGCCACCGGTCCCCCGTCATCGGTCGGTCGACCGAGCGGCGTGGTGATGTCACGCTCATGGACCCAGAAATCGAAGGTTCGGATGTCCATGAACCGGTGGTACGTGCCGGGCCCGACGGGGGTCATGGATGCGGTGGCAAACAGGTCATCCGTGCTGGCCGCCAGATCGTCCCGTCGAGCGGTGAAGATCCGCTTCGCATCGGCGATCAGCTGCTCGGTCGTACCTGCGGCGGCCTGCTCCTGGAACGCCGGAATCGTGTCGAACGGTGGCGCCGCCCCCTCGCCCTCCGGGATCCAGCCGCTCAGGGCGTTCTCAATGCCGACCAGGTGCCCGATCACCCCCTTCACGTCCCACGCCGGGCACAGTGATTGGACGGTCCAGTCCTCATCGGACAGCGAATCGATGAGGTCCTCGATCGCTTGGAAACAGGTTTCGAGGTTGCTGATCGTCTGGGTTCTGGAACTCACGGAGCCGATCTTGCCAGCCGAACGGTCATCGGTTCAAGACGGTCGCCGGTTCGTCAGCGGGCGCTGCTGCCCCCGTCAACGGTGAGGACGGTTCCCGAGACGTGACTGGCCCGCTCCGAGGCGAGGAACAGCGCAACGTCTGCGATCTGGTCGACGGTGGCCGGCGCCGGGTCCGTCGGAATCAATTCACGCCATCGCCGGCCGTTGCCGAGGGATCGTTCCGCCGATTCCCGCAGCATCGTCTCCATTCGATCGGTGAGAGTCAATCCGGGGTTGATCCCCAGGACCCGGACGCCGTGGCGCAACGAGGATGCTCCGAGGGCCCTCGTCAGCCCGACCAGCGCGGAGTTCCCCGCAGCACCCGCGACGTAGTCGGCGGACGGTCGGTCCGCGGCGGCCCCGATGATGTTGAGAATGACGCCGGAACGACGGTCGACCATCTGGGGCAGGACCAGCCTGCACAGGTTGATGTAGCCGAATACCTTGAGGTCCCATGCGGCCCGCCACTCCTTCTCCTCGACGGACTCGATGGTGCCGGATGGGATGGCCCCGGCATTGTTGACCAGGAGATCGATGTCGCCCACCACGTCGACCAGGGCAGACTGGTGTTCGCTTCTGGCCAGGTCGCAGGAGTGGCTGGTGACCTCAACGTCGTAGGAGTCGCGTAGCTCCCTGGTGACGTCTTTCAGCGTCTGGACCTCGCGGGCGGCGATGGCCAGGTGGACCCCCTCCGCGGCAAGCGCTCTGGCGCACGCGAGACCGATTCCCCGGGAGCCCCCGGTGATCAGCGCCCGCTTTCCCTCAAGGTTGAGATCCATCGGCTACCCAATTTAGCGACGGTTGCTCGCTTGTTTGCGGGTCACCGATCGGCGCCTTCGCGGCCATGATCACCACCGCGCTGAGCAGCGTTGTCGCCGCGCTGAGGATGAACGGCAGGGTGTACCCACCGGACCGGTCCTCCAACCAGCCGACCAGCAGCGGGCCGGCCCCGGAACCGACCTGCACCGCAAGCCCGACAACCCCGAGCACCGTACCGAGCGACACAAGCCCGAACTTCTCGGCCACCAGCAGCGTCTGCATCAGGTAGATGTTGCCGATCGTGAACCCGATGATCAGCACAAACAGGAACGTGATGACACGGTTCTCCACCGCCAGCACCCCGAGCACCGAGAGGCCCTGCACGGTGAACAGCCCCGCGCTGAGCCACACCTTGTCCAGCCGATCGGCCACCTGACCGACGATCAATCTGGCAACGACGCTGCCGAACGCGGTTGTGCTGAGCGTCAGGGCCGCCGCCTCCCGGGAGTTGAACCGATCCTCAAGGAAGGCGATCTGATGCAGCAGGAACCCGGTCTGGGCCATGAGCACCAGAACGAAACCAACGAGGATCGCCCAGAAGGCAACGGTCCGAGCGGCCTCGGCCCTGGTCCAGACCCGCAACTGCACATCGTCGGACATCGCGATGGCGTCGGCGCTGGGATCCGGCCGACCGAAATCCGGCTTCTCACCGACATCCGACGGATCCCAGACCAGGACGAACAGCACGATCGGCATGCCGACGACAAGCACGAGGATCCCCAGTGTCGGCGCCGCGAGTGCAACCCCGCCCTGGCCGACCAGCCAGCTCCCGACCGGGCTGAGCACGATGCCCCCGAGGGAGATGCCCGTTGCGCTGATACTCATCGCCTTTGCCCGTCTGGTCACGAACCACCGGGCCATGATCGAGTTGATGCCGACCGTCCCGGCCAGGCCGAAGGCAACAGCCTGCACGATGTAGACGACGTAGAGACCGAGCAGCGTGGACACCGAACCGAGGGCGATGGCCGCCAGCCCGACCAGCAGGACACCGGCGATCAGGAACCGCCGAGGGCCGTGACGGTCGACCAGCGGGCCGAGGAAGAACCCGGTGATGCCGCTGACCGTGAAATAGAGGCCGGTGGCGCCGGAGACGGCGGTGTTCGACCAGCCGTTCTCCTCCTGGAGCGGGCGAAGGAACACGGCGAGGCCGTAGTAGCCGACGCCGAGCGTGCCGAACATCAGGGCGGCGATCCCGATGGTGATCCACCAGCCGTAGTGAATCCGCCGCGGCAGGAGCCGGTGCCCCAGTGTCTGGTCGATCACCTCGTCGGCGCCGGTTGCACGGTTCCCGTCGCCGGGCGGGTGGGACACCGCAACCGGCCGCCGGCCCGGACGCAGCTGAACCGGACGGCACCGGTTGGAGTGTGGGGTTCGATACCGCTAAAACTACGCCGGTGTCAGAACGTCACGCAAAGCTCTCGGAGCCGTCCGGTCCGCCCCTGATCTCGGTGGTTGCGCCGTCGGGAACCGGCAAAACCACGCTCATGGAGGGGGTCATCGGCCGGCTGAACGCCGCAGGGCACCGGGTGGGAGTGGTGAAACACGATGCCCACCGGATCGAGTTGGACACCGAAGGGAAGGACTCCTGGCGGCTCCGGGCCGCCGGCGCTGCCGGTACGGTGCTTATGGGACGGGACCAGCTGGCGTTCTTCGGCACCGAGGAGAACACGCCAGATTTGCAGGCGGTTGCCGCGCTGCTGTTTGCCGACATGGATCTGGTCCTCGTCGAAGGATTTCGCGCCGCGGGCCTGCCGTCGATCGTTGTCACCAGACCGGGGCACAAGGATGAGGCCTGGGAACCGCCGGACCCCGACCGGGTGCTCCTGACCGCAACCTCTGACGAGGTCGATCGGGTGGTGGCGATGCTTCGCGACCGATACCTGACCGGCTGAGCGACGGCTCAAGTCGGTCGCCGATCGCGCCGACCTTTTTGGTATGGCCAAGCCATCGCCGTTGGCGACCAATTCACCTGTCCTTAGAGAGCTAGAAGAGACGCTTGCGAAGCCGGAACCGATGTGCCTGGTGATCATCTCCGTCGAGGGCGAGGTCGGGTGTGCGTCCACAACGGAGGCTCGGCTTCGGGAGAACATGCGGTCGTATGACCACCTGTGGTCGATCGACGATCGGTCCTGGGCGCTGATGCTCAAGACGTTGGCCGATACCAAGACCATGACCGCCCGGGTCGATCGGCTGTTCCTCATCCTGTCCGAACCGCACCTCGTCGGCGAAGAGTACGTGCGGGTTCGGGTGCAACTCGGTGCGTCGGTCCGGCTGCCCCAGGACACATCGGCCACGCTGCTCGAGCGGATCGGCGCCGCCCTTGCCGCGGCCGAAGCCGGTGGCTGCATCGGCCCGGTGATGCGCTGACCGGACGACCCGGTCGCGCCAGACGGCGGTCTCGGTCGCCGCAGCCTCCCACAACCGTGTAACTTCCCCGGTCGCCTCGGCCTGCGCGATAGTTGCGCTCTGTAGGTATCGGTGCCCGGGGCTGGTCCGCGGCATCGGCGATACGGAAGGACCGTGGGATGACCGAGTTGCACGAGTTGGACGCCACCGCCCTCGCCGCCGCAATCGCAGCGGGGCAGGTGTCGGCAGTTGAGGCGGTCGACGCCGCCATAACCCGGATCGAACAGCTCAACCCCGTCCTGAACGCCGTGATCTGGACCGATTTTGAGGCGGCTCGGGCGGCAGCCGCGGTGGCGGACAGCGATGCGTCCGTCAACGGACCCTTCCGCGGGGTGCCGTTCCTGATCAAGGACATCGGGGCAACCCAGGCCGGCCTTCCGGCGTGGCTGGGTAACCGGGCGTTGAAGGCGATGGGGCACCTGCGGGCCACCGACACCGAGCTCGGTGCTCGGTTCCGATCGGCGGGTCTGATCACCGTCGGCAAGACAAACCTGCCGGAACTCGGCAGCTCACCGACGACCCAGCCGCTCAGCTGCGGGCCCACCGCCAACCCGTGGGATCTGGAGCGGTCGCCCGCCGGTTCCAGCGGTGGGGCCGGTTCGGCCGTCGCCGCCGGGATGGTGCCGATGGCCCATGCGAATGACGGTGGCGGCTCGACCCGCCTCCCGGCCGCCTGGTGCGGCCTGGTCGGTCTGAAGACGACCCGGGGACGGGTGCCGAACCCGGAGAGCACGTCCCGGCTGGTCTCCGAGCTGGTGGTGACCAGAACCGTACGCGACACCGCCGGTCTGCTTGACGCGGTGCTCGGCCCCACCGAATCGGACCTCTATCGGGAGGCGCCACCGGATGCCCCGTACGGGTCGACCCTCCTCGACGAGCTCCCGCCGCTGCGCATCGGCATGCTGACCGACGGCGGGTATTGGCCCGTCGACCCCCATTGCGTCGCTGCGGTCGAGGCGACGGCCACATTGCTCGAGTCTCTCGGTCATCTGATCGAGCCGGTGTCGTCGGAGATTCTGCTCGGCGAGGCGTCGGCGGTGAACGGTCGGTTGTGGACGTCCGATCTTGCCATGGGGGTTGCCGGTCTCGGTGAGATGGCCGGGCGACCGATGACCGAGGCGGACGTCGAGCCGTACAACTGGACCGCTGCGGAACGGGGCGTCGCCCTGTCGGCGATGGACCGGGCGGCGGCGATCGACGCCCAACAGCAGTGGGTCAACGACGTCGCCCGATGGTTCACCCCGCTGGACGTTCTGCTCACACCGACATCCGCCGCCGCGCCGATGCGTACCGCTGACCTGTGGCCGCCGGAGGAGAAACCGTGGAAGATCGGCCCGGTTTACGGAAAGATCGGTGCGTTCACGCTGCCGTTCAACGTCACCGGCCAGCCCGCGATCTCCCTGCCGCTGCACTGGAATGACGACGGATTGCCGATCGGGACGCAGCTGGTGGCCAAGATGGGCGGCGAGGACCTCCTGTTGGGGCTGGCGGCCCGGCTCGAGCAGGCGGCACCATGGGCCGGTCGGTATCCGGCGCCGATCGCACCGAAGAACGGCTGAGGCTCGCGGCCGATGGGGTCGGCCAGGTCTCAGCCGGTGAACGGTTCTCCGTCGAACCGATCGACGGTGGCGAAACCATCCACCGGACCGCGTTTGAGCTTTGTCAGCTGCTTTCTGGGGTGACCGATGGGCAGCAGCGCGGCGATGGCGTGATGGCTCGGCAGGCCGAGGACCTCCTGGGCTTCCGGCTCCCTGCCCGCGAGGTAGGTGGTGAGCACACCGCCGAGACCCTCGTTTCTGGCCGCCAGCAGGATGTTCCAGACGAACGGGTAGATGGATGCGCCGGAGATCACGCCGATCCGATCGAGGTGCTGGTCGAAGCTGGCTACCACGGAAAGATCGACGGTCACCGCAAGCAACACCGGTACGTCGACGAGCCGATCGAGGCCGGGAAAGTCCGGGTCTGCGGCAATCGCCGCGTCGATGTCCACGGTTGTGGGATTGATGGTGTTCCAGGGCGCCTCCCCCGCCGCAACCTGGGCGACGTACACCGAGGTTGTGGGCCGAATCAGCGGGATCAGCTTCTCCCTGGTCCCCCGGTCCTTGACCACGATCACATGCCAGCCCTGACGGTTGCCACCGTTCGGTGCGAACCGGGCGACGTCAAGGATCCGATGAAGTGTCTCGTCATCGACCGGTTCGTCCGTCCAGTCCCGACAGGAGAACGCCGTCCGCATAACCTCGTGCAGGTCCATCGCCGTTGTCCCTTTCCTCTAGTGGCCCTTGAAATCGGCAGGCCGCTTTGCGGCGAACGCGGCAATTCCCTCCAACCCGTCGTGGGTTTTCATCGCGTTGGTGATCATCGTCTCCTCGAACTCGCCGGCCTGCTCCAACGGCGACTCGAAGCCGTTGTAGATGACCGTCTTGGCCCGACCTGTCGCCCACGTCGGACCCGACGCCAGCTGCTGGGCGAGCTCGGCCGTGGCCCCGTCAACCTCGTCGTCCGGCACCACCCGGTTCACCAGACCCCACGCTTCGGCCTCCTCGGCCGAGAGCACCCGGTTGGTCAGCGTGAGATCCAGCATGCGTCGCAGGCCGATGTGACGGGCCAGGAAGTAGCTGGACGTACCGTCCGGGGTCATACCGGCCCGGGTGTAGGCCATCGTGAACTTGGCGGACTCACCGCAGACGACGAGGTCGAATGCGGAGACGATGGACAGACCCGCCCCACCGGCGGCGCCCTGGACACCGGCGACAAACGGCTTCGGCATCCGGTTCATCTTGTAGATCCCGCCGTGGAAGTCAACCAGCATGTCCGACGCCAGCTGTGGAACGTCGGCCCCGGCACTGCTGAACTCCTTGAGGTCCCCGCCGGCGCAGAACACCTTGCCCGCCGCCGTGACCGACACCGCCTTCACGTCGTTGTCGTGCTGGATCTCCAGCATCACCTCCCGTAGGTCCCGGGAGAACGCCGGGTTCACGGCGTTCGCCCCCTCCGGGCGGTTGAACCTCACATGGGCGACGCCGTCCCGGGTGCTGTAGTTCATGGTTTCGAGGTCCATCGATGACTCCTTCTTACGGTGACTGTGTTGCAGGGACGCTGGTGTCCGCCGTACCGCGGACACCCGTTGCGGGATGTTGTACGGCCGATCCGACTGCTAGACGATCTTGCTCTCCGTGTTGCCCCAGTACTCGTCGCGGAGGATGCGCTTGTACAGCTTGCCGGTCGGCAGGCGCGGTAGCTCGTCTCTGAAGTCCAGCGTTCTCGGCACCTTGTACCTTGCCAGGTGTTCTGCGGCGTAGGCCAGCAGTTCCTGGGCCATCGCATCGCTCTGGTCGATGCCCTGCTCGAGCTGAACAACGGCCTTGACCTCTTCGCCGAGATCTTCGTTCGGGACACCGAAGACGGCAACGTCGGCGACCTTCGGGTGCATGATGAGGCAGTCCTCGATCTCCTGGGGGTAGATGTTCACCCCACCGGCGATGATCATGAAGGCCTTGCGGTCGGTCAGGTACAGGTATCCCTCGTCGTCGACGTACCCCACATCGCCGAGGGTGGACCAGGTCGGGTGCTCCGGGTGCTGGCTGTTCCTGGTTTTCTCCGGGTCGTTGTGGTATTCGAACGGCATCTCCTCCCGCTCGAAGTAGATGGTTCCGGACTGGCCGTTCGGCAGCTCCTTACCCATCTCGTCGCAGATGTGGATCTCACCGAGGATCGACTTGCCGACCGTCCCGGGATGACCGAGCCAGTCGTCCGGGGAGCAGAAGACAAAACCGTTGACCTCGGTGCCTGCGTAGTACTCGTAGATGATCGGGCCCCAGAGGTCGAACATCCGCCGCTTGACCTCGACCGGGCAGGGGGCGGCGGCGTGCACGGCAACCCTATGGTGCGACCAGTCGTACCCGGACCGCTGCTCCTCGGGCAGCTTCAGCATTCTGCTGAACATCGTCGGAACCCACTGGGAGTGGGTGATCTTGTACTGCTCCAGGTACTTGAGGGCCTCGGCGGCATCGAACCGCTCCATGACCACCACCGTGGCGCCGACGGACTGCATCGACGTGGTGAAACCCAGCGGCGCGGAGTGGTAGAGCGGGGCAGGTGACAGGTAGGTCGTGTCGGCATCGACCCCGAAGAGGCCCTGGACCAGGAGGGTGACTCCTGACGCCCCGGCCGGGTCGTCCACCTGGATGTCAACCATCGGGCGCTTGATGCCTTTCGGCCGGCCGGTGGTACCGGAGCTGTAAAGCATCGACTCGCCCCGGGGTTGACGTTCCAGCCGTTCGGCCGGATGGGCGGCGATCGCGGTTTCGTAGTCCTCGAAGCCCTCGATCCCACCGTCGACGCTTAGCAGGATCTCCACGTCCGGGGCCAGCGCAGGAATGTCCGCCATCAGCTCGCCCATCCTGGCCGAGGTGAAGAGGGCACGGGAGGTGGAGTCCTTGAGGATGTAGGCGCTCTCCTCCGGCTGGAGGTATCGGTTGATGGTGGTGAAGTAGAGGCCCGAGCGGACTGCCGCCCAGAAGCACTCGTAATACCGGAGGCTGTTCTCCATGAAGATGGAGACGTGGTCGCCGGGCCGGAGGCCCGCCGCCCACAGCAACTGAGCCAGCTGGTTCGATCGGTCGTCGAGCTCCCTGTACGTCAGCACCTCTCCGGAGCCGGCCATGATCGCCGCCGGTTTGTCCGGTGTTGTGGCTGCGAACGTCCCTGGATACATCCTGCTGTTCTCCCGTTTCTCGGTGACCGATCGGTCGCCCGGTTCGTCTTGTCGACTGAGGGACCGGGTTGCGGCATGACGCAGCCTCCCGGGCCCTGGAGTACACCGTGTTTCGTGCGTCGTCGCGTGCCTACCCGCTGGACTCCTGAGCCGAAAGAATAGATCGGCTGTCCGGGATCCTCCAGACGACGGCGGCGGTCAGGCCGAGCGGTGATGCGGGCCGCTGGCCAAGACGCCGGCCAGCGTTGTGGCGGCGTCGGCCAGCGTTTCGGCGTCCGACACGCCAATGGACAGGCGAATGGCCGGACCGCTGTCCTGTCGGAACCTGGTGCCGGCGAGCACGGCGTAGCCCCGCCGCTGCATGGCGGCCACGGCATCGGCCTCATCGGCCACGGGTACCCAGACGTTCAACCCGGTTGCTCCCCAGGCGCTCACGCCGTGGCCGGCCAGGATGTCGATGACCAGACGCCGTCTGTCCTCGTACTCGGCGGCGACCTGATCGAAGTTGCTCCGCCGATCCGGGTCGGCGAGCAGGGTGGCCGTCGTCCGCTGGAGCAGGTGCGAGACCCAGCCGGTGCCGAGCAACTGCCGGTTGATGACCCGGCCGACCGTGGTGTGATCGCCGACGAGCCCGGCCACCCGGAGATCGGGGCCGAGGGACTTGGCGACCGAGCGGATAACCGCCCAGTGCCTGGTTTCCGGCCCGATGATCGTCCGGTGGGCCGCGCCGGCAATGGGTCCGGCGTGGTCGTCCTCGATGAGGACGACCTCCGGCCGCCCGGCGACGATGGCGTTCAGCTCCGCCGCTCTCGCCGCGGTCACCGCAGCACCGGTGGGGTTCTGGGCCCGGGGTGTCAGCACCACGGCCCGTGCGCCTGCCTCGAGCGCGGTGGCCAGTCCTCCCGGTGTTGGGCCGGAGGGGTCGATCGCCATCGGCACCGGTCGGAGGCTCATCGCCTTCATCAGGTTGAGGATCGACGGGTAGCCGGGATCCTCGACCGCCACGCGGTCGCCCGGCCTGAGGTGGGCGGTCATGACGCGTTCGATTCCGTCGAGCGCCCCGCTGACGATGGCCAGATCCTCCCCGGCGACAAACGGCGACGATGTCTGCAGGTCGCGGGACAGTTCTGCACCAAGCGTTGCGGCGAGCTGCGGATCGATGGGGTCCGTGCCGTACTCGACCCGGGCGGTTGGGATCCGGCGGATCGCCCCGTGAAGGTCGGGCAGCAACCTGGGATCCGGATTGCCGCTGGAGAGGTCGGTCATGTCGGCGCCGGTCACCCGCATCGGGAACTGCTCGCTGCTACCCCGATCGGTGACGAAGGTACCCCGCCGGCCCTCGCCGTGGGCCAGGCCCCGTTCGGTCAGCTTCCGATACGCCGCGGCCACGGTGTTGGGAGCGAGGCCGAACTGCTGGGCGGCGACGCGTACCGGAGGGAGCCGCTGTCCCGGCCCCAAAAGGCCCTGGATAATCCGGCCCTCGATCGCCGCTAGGACGTCATCAGCTGACCGCAGCGGCTGCTGCCCGTCCATCAGGGACGCAGCCGAGACCACCGGCATCAATGCGGAATTTGATTGCACGGGTCGAACCTCCCGCGGTAGCGTAACCGGCGACGCCGTATAGCGCAATACAAAGCGACGTTTGTAGCAACACAAAACGATCGTAGCGGTACAAAGTCGGTCGACGCGCACGACCAGCGAACATGCTCACCACGACCAGCGTCCCGGAGCCGGGCGCCGGAGGTAACCAATGACGACCCAGACCGACCGAACGACCGTCAAGCGGATCCGCGACCGGGGGCACTACGACCGTGAGGTCATCGACCCGATCATCGACGAGGCGCTGATCTGTCACGTCGGCACGATCGAGGGTGACATCCCGATGGTCATCCCAACGTTGCACGCCAGAATCGACGATCATCTGATCCTCCACGGTTCCCCGGCCAGCCGGATGCTGCGGTCGGCCAAGCTGCAGGAGATCTGTGTGACCATCACCCTGGTGGACGGGTTTGTGCTGGCTCGCTCAGCTCTTCACCACTCGATGAACTACCGCTCCGTGGTCATCATCGGGAAGCCGGAGGTGGTACCGAAAGAGGAGAAGGCGGCGGCACTCGATGCGCTGGTCGACCGGCTGATTCCGGACCGGATACCGGCGCTCCGGCCGATGACGGAGAAGGAGGTCAAGGGCACAGCGGTGCTTCGCCTGCCGCTGGCCGAAGCCTCGGCCAAGGTCCGGACCGGTCCCCCGGTCGACGAGCCGGAGGACTACGAGCTGCCCATCTGGGCCGGCGTCCTGCCGATCACCAACACCTACGGCCCGCCGGAGACCGATCCGTCGATGCGCTTCGACGTCGACGTGCCGGAACACGTGACGTACTACCACCGGGGGTAGAGCCGAGGGCGCCGACAGACGTTGCTACCAGGTCATCTCGTGGCAACCGACGTGGGACTCCGGCTCCACTTGAAACGTGCCGTGGGTGACGCCGTACCCGTCTCGCAGGATGTCCCTGGCCTCGTCTAGGACGGCATGGGCGTCGGCATCGTCGCCGGTGGTCAGGTGGGCGGATGCGGCATCCATCTCCGAGGTGAGGGTCCAGACGTGCAGGTCGTGCACGTCGACGCCGCCGTCGATCCCCGAGAGCTGTCCGTGGAGTTGATCAAGGTCGATGTGGGCCGGTGCCGCCTGGAGCAGGATGCGGACGGCGTTCCGGCCCAGCCGCCACGTCCTGGGGAGGATCCACAGGCCGACGACCGCTCCGATGACCGGGTCGATCCAGGTCCACCCGAGGAACCGGAGGACAAGCGCGCCGACGATCACGCCGATGGAGCCGACAAGGTCCGCCAGGACCTCCAGGTATGCGGCCTCGATGTTGATCGATTCCTCGGATCCGTCCCGGAGCAGGGCGAACGCCGCGATGTTGGCCACAAACCCGAGCGTCGCAACGATGAGCATCGGCCCGTCGAGAACCTCCGGCCCTCCCCCGATCCGTCTGGCGGCTTCGACCAACACCCACAGCGCGACCCCGAACAGCAGCAGCGCGTTGACGAACGCGGCGAGGATCTCCAGCCGGTAGAGCCCGAAGGTGTGGGTTGAGCGTCGATCCGACGGCCGAGACTCGAACCTGGTGGCGAGCTGGATGGCGGCGAGCGCCATGCCGAGGCCGATCACGTCCGTCAACATGTGGCCGGCGTCGGAGAGCAGGGCGAGCGAGTTGGTCAGCACGCCGGCCACCGCTTCGACAACAAAAAAGACCGCGATGATGACAAACGCGGCGGCCAACCGCGGCGCGTGCCGTTTACCGGCCCTGGCCAGGTTCACTCCGTGGGTGTGGCCGTGCGCCTGACCGGAGTCGTGGTCGTGGGCGGCCCCGGCGTCACTCCCGGTGTGGCTGCGGTGCGGCTCCTGGCCGCTGTCGGGAGGTTCCGTGTCGGCCATGGTCCGAACGTAGGCGACCGGACCGACAAAAACAAGAATCAGTGAGAATGGCTATTGGTTTCACCCCTCGGGGCCCTGGTTCTCGGCGTTTCAACAAAACTTGAACCACGGGTTTTCAGCAGTAGGGTTGAACTGCGGGCGGCTCCACCATCAACCACCGCGAGCTGAGGAATGCACATGGCGGAAACGCTGGCTGAGGCCGTTGCCCACGAACGGGTCGAGTTCGACGAGCTGCACCGGCGGTACAACCCGGTCCTGCAGTTGGTCAACGTGCTGCTGGGGGTCGTGCCCTACTGCGATCGATATCTGGAGATCTGGCAACCCGGTTTTCGGACCTACAACCTGATGGTGCCGAACTTCCTGAACCTGCCGGGCAACCTGCTGGGGGCGGGTGCACCCAAGGACCTGGTCGGGCTCGGCCTGTATGCGTCGTCCCGGGCCGCCGAGTGTGCCTACTGCTCCGCCCACACCTGCACGTTCGCCCTACGTCGGGGCTCCTCGGCGGATGCGGTGACCGGCGCGGGGCGAAACGCCGAAGAGGCGGCCGTTGTTGCGGTGGCCGAGGCCCTCTCCACCGATCCCCATCACTACACCCCGGAACTGGGCGAGCAACTTGCGGCGGTCCTGTCGGACGGCGACGCGGAGTGGATCGTGATGGGCGTGGCGATGATGGGCTTCCTCAACAAGTTCATGGATGCGGTCGGTGTTGAACTCGAACCGGAGGCGGTCACCGATGTCACCGCGCTGATCGGCCCGACGGGCTGGTCGGTCGGCCAGCACGCCTGGGCCGGTACCGATGGGTATCCGGAACCGGGCGACGCCCCACCGCCGCTGCCACCGAAGGACTCGCTCAAAACCATGCTCACGGTGGTCCGAAACGGCCCCGGCGCGGTCCGGCTCGACCGGGCGTGGACCAGGGGGCTGCCGAACGACGCCCCGGGGCAGCAGCAGGTGCTGTTGGAGCGGTACGGCCATGCCGATCAGGTGCTGGGCCACATGCGGCACCAGAAGCCGAGGCGAGGCCTTGCGGCGATGCTGCGCCACAATCTGGATCCGGACCAGTCGGAGCTTGGCCTGGGTACCAAGGCACTGACCGGGCTGGTGTTCGCCGGCCACGTTGAGAACCCGTATCTGGTCGACCGCGCCGTCGAGCTGGCGGTCCATCACGGTGTGGCCGAAGAGGTCATCGAGGCGGCTCGCGGTTTCTTCCCCGGATCGACCGCAGCGGAGGTTCTCGACGAGCGGACGGCCGCTGCGCTGTCAGTTGCCCGGCTGATCTCGCCGAGTCCTGCCGTCATGGACCGGGAGACCGTTGCGCTTGCCTCGGAGCACCTGAGCCCGGCGGAGATCGTTGAGCTTGCGGTCTGGGTCTCGGTGAACCAGCTCCTGCACCGCCTCTCCATCTTCTACGGCCTGATCTGATCACCGGGGCCGCGTGGTCTACTCGCGGTCGAATATCTCCGGTATCGATGTGGTGTCGAGCGCTTGGTCGGCGATGACCACCGCATCGACGGATCCGCTGAACGCCCGCCATCGCTCGTCGACCCGCCAGCCGACCTCCAGCGTCAGTTCGCCGTCGAGCTCGAAGTCGAACGGCTCGATCCGGCTGCGGCCGACCTCCCGTCCGTCGAGGAAGGCAACGGCCACCCCCGCCCGATAGGTCACAACAAGCTCCTGGGCGGTTCCCGGATTCGCCCGGTCAGCGAGGGGTATGCCGACACCGACGATCGGTCGGCCGGACCCGACGTTGACCGTGAGATGGGGTCCGCGCTGCAGGAGCTGGGCAATCGGTATGGCCGGATCGCCGTCGGCGGTCAGCCTGGCCAGGACAACCGGCACCAGATCGTCGTCCTGGATCGTGGAGGTGAAGCGGAGCCCGAACGTGAGCGCATCCGACCGTTCGATGGCGTCGGCGAGCCCGTCGAGCGTTGCGGAGCGGAGCCCTCCCCCCTCCAGCACCACCCCGTCATCGGCCTCGGGAGCACCCAGGCCGGCCCCGAACGGGACGAGCGTCGTTTGACCGGCGCTGATGCAGCCGGACCCGGATCCGGTCAGCCGGAGCACGGCACGCTCCCAGGCCGTGCGGTCGGTCGGTGTGTTCGGTGGACACGCGGCCAGACGGTCCTCCGTCGGCACGCCAAGGTTGTCATCCGGCACGGTGACCAGGCCGACTGCAGCCAGAACGAGGGCGACCCCGCCGAATCCGGCGACGCCGGAGGCAAAGGCGGTGCGCCACCGAAGGCCGAGCAGGACCACAAGGCCGCCGACGGTCATACCGGTCATGCCGTAGGACAGGTCGACCCACTGGAATGCCCGGACCGGTACCGCCAGCTGCAGCAGCTCGTAGACCGTCAGGAGCATGCCGGTGATCACAACCGCGGCCCAGGCCACCGTCGGTGCAGGCCGATCGGTGAGCATGGCGAGCGCCGTTCCGGACAGTACGGCCAGCACAACACCGAGGAGAAGATGCTGGGCGGACCCGCCGATCGGCCCGAGGTCCGGGCTGGTCGAGATCAGCATCGCAATGAGGGCGAGAAGCAACCAGCCGACGCCGATCACCAGAACGGCGACGGTGATCGGATCGCGCGGCGCTCGGTCGCCGATGCGGCCGGATTGGCTCATGTCCCTCAAACCCTCCGGGGCCCAAGGGTAGAGGGTGGGCCGCAGCCGGCCCAGTCATCTTACGCCAGGACGGAACCGAGGGTCTCGATGAACTGGCCGACCTGTTCGTCGGTGACGATGAGCGGCGGGCACCAGAGGATGGCCTCCCCAACCCCGCGGCAGACGACGCCGGCCTCCAGCATGGCCTGTTTCACGGGTGTGCTGTCCTGGCCGATGTTGGCCGCCCAGACCGCACCGACACCTCGGTAGTCCTTGATAATCCCGTCGCCGACCAGGGCGTCGAACCCTTCAACGGTCTTCTTGCCGATGTGGTTGGCCCGGTCCACGAGACCTTCGGACTCGATCAGGTTGATGTTGGCGACGGCCGCAGCCGCGCTTGCCGGGTGCCCGGCGTAGGTATAGCCACTGCGGAAGAGGAACCCCGGCTCGGTCAGGGCCTCGGCAACCTCGGCCGAGATCACCACCCCGCTCATGGGCTGGTAGCCGGAGGTGACCCCCTTGGCGAACGTCATCAGGTCCGGTTTCACCCCGAACGTCTGCGATGCAAACCAGGACCCGGTCCGACCGAACCCGCAGATCACCTCGTCGAAGATCAGCAATGCGCCGTGCTGATCGCAGAGCCGCCGCAGGCCCTGGAGGTACCCGTCCTCCGGTGGCCACACGCCGCCCGCGCCCTGGACCGGCTCGGAGATGACCGCGGCGATGTTCGTGCCGTGCTCGGCGAAGACTTTGGCCGCCTCCTCGATGTTGTCGTTCGGTACCTCGATGAAGTGCGGGACCAGGTCACCCCAGCCCTCCCGGTTCGGGGCGATGCCCTGGGCGGCCGTTCCGCCGAAGTTGGTTCCGTGGTAGCCGTGGGTTCGCCGGATGATGATCTGTTTGTCCGGGTTGCCCTGCCGCTGTTGGTACAGCCTGGCGAACTTGAGCGCACTGTCGACCGCCTCGGACCCGGAGCAGCCGAGGAACACCCGACCGTCCGGCATCGGCGACTTGGAGACGATCAGGTCGGCCGCCTCCCTGGCCTGATTGTTGGTGAACGGATCGAAGGTGCTGTACACGGTGAACGAGTTCAGCTGGTCGCAAATGGCGTCGATCAGCTCCCGCCTGCCATGACCGACCTGGCAGTACCAGAGACTGGCCATGCCGTCGAGGTACTGCTTGCCGGTGTCGTCGGTCAGCACCGACCCCTCGGCGCCGACGATGTTGATGAAGTCCGACTCCGGCTTGCCCAGCTCGGAGAAGGGATGGATCAGGCTTGCGTGCTGTGGCATCGGGTTCTCTTTCCTGAACGGCCGGCTCTGCGTGGTGACAGCGCCGATGCGCTGGGGTAAGGGCTACGCCCCCGGTTGGCCAATTGTGTCAGACTCGACGATCGGGGCATAGTCCGGAAGTCGTGACGGACGGGAGAACACCTCGGTCAACGCCGGGAGAAAGTCCTCGATCTGGAGCGTCGGGTAATCCGGGTCGAAGCAGTTCTGGTCGTACAGCTCGCAGAACCGGGCGCAGGCCTCGAAATGTGGTGCGCTGCGATAGAGCTCACGAGCGTTCCGGTCACCGCCCATGTGATGGAAGTAGTAGTACCCCTGGAACAGTCCGTGGTGCTTGACGACCCAGTGGGTTTCCTCGTCGACGAACGGCTCGATGATCGCCGCCGCAGCGGCACTGTGGTTCTCCGGGGCAAAACCGTCGCCGATGTCGTGCAGCAGGGCACCGACCACCAGGTCGACCGACTCGTCGTTGCGCATGGCCCGAGAGGCCGACTGCAGGCTGTGCTGGTATCGGTCGATCTGGTAGCCCAGCTTCGGACCCTCGAGAAGGCGTAGCAGGCCGATCAGGTTTGGCACCATCGTCTCGGTGGCGTGGGCCTCGTACCGGTCGGTCAACATCCGATAGTCGGCCGCGTTGCCGTCGGCCATGCGGGTCCACGAGACGTGCTCCATGCGGCAACTGTAAAACCGGACGGCCGATGCGGCCAGGGTTGCCGGAGGAGTTGCCCGACAAGTTGCCTGCCCGGGCCGTTCAACGGGCTTGACATGCGGCCACCCGGATAGGCTTGGGCCCATCATGAGCGCAGCAAAGATCATCTACACCCACACCGATGAGGCGCCCGCCCTCGCCACCGAGTCGCTTCTCCCGATCATCGGGGTTTTCACCGCCGCCGGTGGTGTTGAGGTGGAGACCAGGGACATCTCTCTCGCCGGTCGGGTCCTGGCCAACTTTCCGGACTACCTGACCGAGGAGCAACGGATTCCCGACGCGCTGACCCAACTCGGGGAGCTTGCGCTCACCCCCGAGGCGAACATAATCAAGCTGCCGAACATCAGCGCCTCGATCCCTCAGCTGCGGGCCGCGATCGAGGAACTCCAGGCGGCCGGATACGGTGTGCCGGACTACCCGGACGAGCCGGGGTCCCCGGAGGAGGAGGATGTCCGGGCCCGATACGACCGGGTGAAGGGCAGCGCGGTGAACCCGGTTCTTCGTGAGGGCAACAGCGATCGGCGGGCCCCGAAGGCGGTCAAGCAGTACGCCAAGAACAACCCGCACTCGATGGGGGCGTGGTCCTCGGATTCCAAGACACACGTCGCCACCATGTCGGACGGCGACTTCCGCTCGAACGAGATGTCGACCACCGTCACCGAGGACGACGAGCTCCGGATCGAGCTGGTGGCCGAGGACGGCACGGCAACGGTTCTCAAGAAGTCTGTTCCGGTCCTGGCCGGTGAGGTCGTCGACGCAACCTTTCTGAGCAGGCGCAAGCTGGAGCAGTTCCTGGCCGCTCAGATCGCCGAGGCCAGGGATCAGGGCGTCCTGTTCTCCCTCCACATGAAGGCCACGATGATGAAGGTCTCCGACCCCATCATCTTCGGTCATGCCGTTCGGGCCTATTTCGCAGACGTGTTCGCCCAGCACGGCGCCGCACTGGACGCCGCGGGGGCCAACCCGAACAACGGCCTGGGGAACGTCATCGCCGCCCTCGACGGGATGCCGGAGGCGGAGCGAGCCGCCATTGCCGCTGCGATCGAAGCTGCGCTTGAGACCGGGCCGGATCTGGCCATGGTCAACTCCGACCTCGGGATCACCAACCTGCACGTCCCCAGTGACGTCATCATCGACGCGTCGATGCCGGCCATGATCCGCACCTCGGGCCAGATGTGGAACGCAGCGGGCAACCAGCAGGACACCAAGGCGGTCATCCCGGACAGCTCATACGCCGGGCTCTACCAGGCCACCATCGACTACTGCCGGGAGAACGGTGCGTTCGACCCAACCACGATGGGCACCGTGCCGAACGTGGGGCTGATGGCCCAGAAAGCCGAGGAGTACGGCTCGCACGACAAGACATTCGAGATACCCGCTCCGGGGACCGTCCGGGTCAGCAACAGCGGCGGGAACGTGTTGTTTGAGCACGCGGTCGAGGCCGGGGACATCTGGCGGATGTGTCAGGTGAAGGACGCCCCCATCCAGGACTGGGTCAAGCTGGCCGTCACCCGGGCCAGGGCAACCGGTGCGCCTGCGGTCTTCTGGCTCGACGAGACCCGGGCTCACGACGCCCAGTTGATCACCAAGGTCAACACGTACCTGCAGAACCACGACCTGGACGGCATCCAGGTGGAGATCATGGATCCGGTCGGCGCCACCAACTTCACGCTCCAGCGGGTCAGCAACGGGCAGGACACCATCTCGGTGACCGGCAATGTGCTGCGAGACTACCTCACGGACCTGTTCCCCATCCTGGAGCTGGGCACCAGCGCCAAGATGCTCTCGATCGTGCCGCTGATGAACGGCGGCGGCCTCTTCGAGACCGGTGCCGGCGGGTCCGCCCCGAAACACGTGCAGCAGTTCGAAGCCGAGAACCACCTGCGGTGGGACTCACTCGGTGAGTTCCTCGCACTTGCCGTCTCGCTGGAGCATCTGGCAGAGGTCAGCGGGAACCGGGCGGCTCAGGTACTGGCCGACGCACTTGATGAGGCCACCGGCCGGGTGCTCGAGGAGGGCCGGTCACCGTCTCGGCGGGTCAACGAGCTGGACAATCGGGGCAGCCATTTCTACCTGGCGCTGTACTGGGCCCAGGCGATGGCCGCCCAGACCGCCGATGCGGCGCTGGCCGAGCGGTTCGCCCCGCTGGCAACCGCGCTGGCCCAGAACGAGACCGTCATCGTCGGTGAGCTGACCGATGCCCAGGGCGTACCCATGGACATCGGCGGCTACTACTACCCGAATCCTGAGCTGCGGGCCGCCGCCATGCGGCCGAGCGCGACCCTGAACGCGATCCTGGCCGAGGCGTAGGCGGTCCATTCGCCGCTGCACGCTCGACGCAGGACGCACCACGATTCGATGACCGCAAACCGGCAGGCTCCGGGCAGCGAACCGTACCGGTCGGTGGTGGATCACGCGCTGACCACCACCCGGGGTGTCCGTCAACGTCTGGACTTCGACCGTCACGTTGACGAGCAGGTCATCCTGGACTGCATCGACGTCGCCGAACAGGCTCCGACCGGTGGCAACAACGGCAGCAGGCGCTGGTTGATCATCACCAACCAGGCGACCAAGGACCGGCTGGCCGAGCTGTACCTGTCGGCCGGGGTTGACTGGGTCATCGAGACCGCAAAGCGGCTGGAGGGCACGGGGCACCATAACGAACGGATGATGGCGGGAGCCCGTCATCTCGGGGAGAACATCGCCAGGACTCCGGCGCTGGTCATTCCCACCATCATCGGCCGACACGACGGGAGCGGCCGCCCCGGACTGTTCGACTCCGTCATCCAGTCCGCGTGGAGTTTTATGGTCGCGCTGCGGGCGAGAGGTCTGGGCACCGTCTGGACCACGATGTACCTGAATGAAGCGTCGGCGGTGGCCGAGCTGCTCGACATCCCGGACCATCTTTCGCAGATCTGCCTGTTCCCGGTGGCCTACACAAAAGGCTTGGACTTCAAGCCGACGTCCCGCCGCTATCCGGCCAGGGACATCGCCTACTTCGACCGGTTCGGCAGGACCCGGGCCGCAGACGGCGGGCGAGGCGTCGTCGACGAGGTTGACCTGAAGGCCAAACCGGGTGCGGTACTGGCCGCGGCGGAGACGCTTGGGATCACCAGACGGTCGGACTGGCGGCTGACGGTCGAACCGGTCCCCGGCGGCAGTCGGGTGCGCCTGCACGCCACGATCGCGGTCGCCGAACCGGCAGGTGACCCCGCAGCCGGTGCGGACGAGTTGGCGGAGGTGGCGCGGGCGCTGGCCGAGCTGACGGCCCGCTGCGTCGATCAGGCCGAGCGGTAGACCTCGGCCAGCTTCGCCACCCCGTCGTCAATCGCCGAGGCGTCGGTGTGGCCGAAACAGAGCCGGAGCCGCCTGCTCCCCCACTCCGGATCGGCCGACCACCCTCGTCCGGGGTTGAATTCGATACCCTCCGCTGCCGCAGCGTCGACGAAACTGCTGGTGTCCACGCCTTCGGGGAACGTCAACCACACGTAGATGCCGCCCTTCGGCGGTACGACGGTGACGTCGCTGCCGAATGACCGCTCCACCGCGGTGACCATGCGGGAACACTTCTCCTGCAGCACGCCGGTCAGCTTCTCGACGTGGGCGTCGAAGTGGGGTGGGGCGAACTCGGCGAGGGTGAGCTGTTCGACGGCGCCGGTGCCGGCGTCGGTCTTCAGCGCAAGCAGCTGCTGGATGACCGGCCGGTCTGCCACGATGAACCCCACACGAAGCGCCGGGGCGATCGTCTTGGAGAACGAGCCGCAGTGGACGACCTGGCCCGCTCCGCGGTCGATGGCCCGGAACGTGGGTGGCCGTGACCCGTCCCACACTAGATCGGCGTAGCAGTCGTCCTCGAAGATCGGCACGTCGAACCGGCGGCAGATGTCGAGGATCTCGTGGCGCCGGGCCTCCGGCATCACCGAGCCGGTCGGGTTCTGGACGGTCGGGATGGTGTAGAGGTACTTCGGGCTGACCCCCCGGCCCCGCAGATCGGTGAGGAGTGCCTCGAGGTGCTCGGGGACGATGCCGTCGTCGTCAAGGGCAACGCCCTCCCATCGGGCGCCGACGGCCGCCAGCCGGCTGACCGCTCCCCCGTAGGTGGCCTGCTCGATGATGACGGTGTCGCCGGGAGCGAGCATGGCCTGGTTGACCAGGTCGAGGGCCTGGAGCGACCCGGAGGTGATCAGCACCTCCTCGGGATCGACCGGCGTTGCGGCCCTCGCGCCCAGACTCTCCGCGACGAACTCCCGCAGTGGGTGGTACCCCAGCGGAGATCCACCGAGGTTGTAGGTGGCAAGTGCCCTGCCGTGTTTGGTGAGGGCGTTGACCGACGCCTCGGCGAGCGCAGCGAACGGAACGGTATCGACGCAGTTGTGGCCACCGACAAAGCTGTACTCCGGCGGCTCCTCCCACGCCGGCGCCGCCGGAGGCAGATCCGGCCGGAAGGCCGCGGGCATGTCAAAGGCCATGTTGGTTCTCTCCGTCTCTTCTGTGCGCCGTCTCGGCGGTGGCTGCGTCGGTCAGTTGACCATCCGATCGTGGCCTTCCCAATACGGGCCCCGAAGCTCGGTTTTGAGGATCTTGCCGGACGGGTTGCGGGGAATCATGTCCATGCGATCGACCGAGGTCGGGCACTTGTAGTGGGCCAGGTTCTCCCTGGTGTAGGCGATCAGCTCCTCGGCGGACGGGTCGGTTCCGGCGGCCGGGGTGATGATCGCCTTGACCGTTTCGCCCCACTTCTCATCCGGAACGCCGATCACCGCTGCATCCGCCACTTCGGGGTGGGCCATCAACACGTTCTCGATCTCCGCCGGGTAGATGTTCTCGCCGCCGGAGACGATCATGTCCTTCACCCGGTCGTGGATGTACAGATACCCGTCACGCAGGTAGCCGGCGTCGCCGGTGCGGAACCAGCCTCGGCCGTCATCCCCCTTGCCCTCGGGGAACGCCTCGCCGGTTGCGGCCTCGTTCGCCCAGTACCCCTTCATGTTCTGGATCGTCCGGCACCAGATCTCCCCGACCTCGCCGTCCGGCTGGTCCTCGCCGCTACCCGGGTCGACGATTCGAAGCTCGACGTCGCCCCACGGCTGACCGGCGGAGCGCAGCAATCCGGCGTTCGGGCCGCCCGGGTCATGGTCGTCCGGTCGGAGGATGGTCACACCGCCGGTGGTCTCGGTCAGGCCGTACGCCTGGATGAACTTGCACCCCATGGCGTTCATCGAGCCGACCAGTACCTCCTCGGTGATCGGCGACGCCCCGTAGACCATGGCCCGCATGGAGGAGAAGTCGGTGTCGTCGATGCCGGGGGTCATCAGCAGGAACTGGAGCACCGCAGGCACCAACAGGGCGTTGGTGATCCGGTGCTCCGGGATCAGCTGCAGGATCGCTGCCGGGTCGATGTCGCGAAGGAGGACGTTCGAGCCGCCGTTGAAGAGCCCGACCACACCCCAACCGCTGCCGGCGATGTGGAACAGCGGCATGGCGACGAGGTTCACGCTGTCCTGGTCGAAGAACCATTCCCCCGACGCCGCAGGAAGCATGGAGAAAAAGTTCTCGTTTGTCAGCTCGACACCCTTCGGCAGCCCGGTTGTGCCGGAGGTGTACAGCTGATAGCAGGTGTCGTCCGGGCCGCACGGCAGTTCCGGGTCAACCGGCTCATGGCCGGCGATCCAGGATCGGTAGTCCGCGTGGCCGTGGCTGGTGTCCTCACCGATGACGATGGTGGTGGTCACGGTTGGCAGGTCCATCTTCTCCAGGTGGTCCAGGAACTCCTCACCGACTAGGAGAACCTTGGCCTCCGCGTTACCGAGGATGTACTCCATCTCCGGCGGTGCCAGCCGCCAGTTGACGGCCACGGTCACCGCGTTCGCCTTCCCGGCACCGAACAGGAACGGGAAGTACTCCGCCGAGTTCTTGTCCAAAAAGGCCACCCGGTCCTGCGGGCCGACACCGGCGGCGATCAGCGCCTGGGCCACGCGGTTCGCCTCGACGTCGAGGTCGGCGTAGGTCCAGGTCCGTCCCTCGTAAGTCAGAGCGGTCTTGTCGCCCCTGGCCGCGGCGTGCACCCGGGTGATGTCGCCGATGGACTGAATGGCAGCGGTCATAGGATCCCCTTCTTGTCCCGTCAAAGTGCCCTACAGCATGGCAGGAGCACCCGCAGGTGTCGAACGCCGAAACGGGCGGACCGACGGACGGTCAACCGCTGGGCCGGAGCGCTCTCAGAACTCCTGCCACTCGTCCTCGGGGCCGCCCTGGTACTCCGGAATCGGTTCCGAGTTGTCCCGATGCTGTGGGAGCTCGCGTTCCCTGGCCAGCCACGGGTCGCTGTTCGGTCCCGAGGGGCCGGCTCGGTCCCGGCCGCCGTTGGCCTGCGCCCCGGCTGCTTGGCGACCACCTCCCGATCCGCCGCCTTGATCCGTACCGGCCTCCTCGGGGCCGTAGCCGTAACACATCTGTACCCCGTCGACGTCGAACGGCTTGCCGAGCGATGCGACCACAAACGACGACCAGTCGCCGCTTTTCTTCTGTACGTCGATCTTGCCACCCTCGGCCAGCGCCTTCTCCAGGTCCTCGACCGGGGCCATGACCGCCCACTTCTCCGTCTTGGTCTTCCTGAATCGAGGGGGGATCTTGTCAGCCATCCCGACAGTATTGCCGGTTCCGCAGCCGCTGTCCCGAACGTGTCCGGCGGTGGGTCAGCCGTCGGGCAATCGGGCCGTTGCGGCATGGGGAACGATCAGCGCGCGGTCGGTCTTCGGGTCCGGAATGATCGAGGCTTCGATCCCGAACACGTCCCTGAGGAGGTCCGTGGTCAGCGTGTCCCACGGCGGGCCGTCGGCCACAACCTTGCCCTTATCGAGGACCACAAGATGATCGGAGAACGAGGCGGCGTGATTCAGGTCGTGGAGGACCATGACAACGGTGAGGTCCCGCTCGGTGTTCAGTGTCCTCACCAGCTCCAACACCTCCCACTGATGGCCGATGTCGAGGAAGGTGGTCGGCTCGTCCAGGGCGAGCACCGGTGTCTCCTGAGCCAGCGCAAGGGCCAGCCACGCCCGCTGCCGTTCCCCACCGGAAAGCGTGTCGACGTCCCGATTGACCATGTGGAGGAGGCCGACCAGCTCGATCGCTCTGGTGACCGCGGCGTGGTCCTTCCGCCTGAGCATGCCGAGAGGACCGACGTGGGCGAATCGGCCCTGTTCCACCAGATCCCGCACGGTGAGGTAGGGCGGTGTTGTCGGTCCCTGCGGGAGCAGGGCCAGCCTGGTGGCGACCTGACGGGTCGAGAGGTCACTGATGTCGTCGCCCCGAATGGTCACCGATCCGCCGGTGTGGTCGAGCAGGTTGGCGCACACCTTCAAGAGCGTTGATTTGCCGGAGCCGTTCGGTCCGACCAGTGCGGTCACCCTGCCGCGCATGGCGGCCAGGCCGACGTCGTGGAGGATCTGTACGGTGCCGTAGCCGGCGTCGATGTCGGCCGCCCGAAGGTCGGTGCCGGCCTCACGGCCTTCGAATGTCCCGCCCTCGGATGTCCCGCCCTCGGATGTCCCGCGCTCGGATGTATGGCCCTCTGGGGCGCTGCCCGCGGCTTTTGTGGCCCCGGAGGTTGTATCAGCGGCCCGTGATTCTCCGGTCATGACGACCTCCTCAGGAGATGGATGAAGAACGGCGCACCGATCAGGGCCAGGTAGACCCCGGTCGGCAGGGCCTGGGGGGCGACGTATTCGGTGACGCCGAACAGCGTGGCGAACTCCCGGGGCCGGAGATTCCTGGCCGCGAAGTCGGCAAGAAGGACCAGCAGCGCTCCGGCGATGGCCGCGGCGGGGACTAGCCGACGAAGGTCGGCTCCGGTTCGGCGCCGCACCAGGTGCGGGGCCACCAGTCCGACAAAGCCGATACCGCCGACCAGGGAGACCGCCGCCGCGGTCACCGCCGCCGCGGCAAACAGCACGACACCCCTGGCCCGAGCGACGGCAAGCCCCGTGCCCTGTGCGATGTCATCGCCCAGGGACAGCGCGTTGCCGAATGGTGTTGCGATCACCACCAGCGGGAGACAGACCACCATGGTGACGGCCATGATCCGAACCCGGTCCCAGGTCGCCGAGTTGAGCGAGCCGACGGTCCAGGAGATCAGCTCCAGACCGAAGCCGTCCGCGGAGATCAGCACCACGCTGAGAAGGGAGAAGAGCAGACCGCCCAGGAGTACACCGATGAGGATAAGGCGCAGCGGTTCGATCTTGCCGCCCAACCGGGCTATCCCATAGGTCAGGAGGCCGGAGGCCAGGCCGCCGAGCGCCCCGATGAGCGGGAGCAACCACACCGAGTCGGTCTCCCGCGGGCCGAGGACCAGCCACATGACAACCGCCAGGATCGATCCCTGGGTGACGCCGGTGATCTCCGGGCTGGCCAGCGGGTTCTGGTAGAGGGTCTGCAGCAGCGCGCCTGCGCTGGCCAGCGCCATACCGACCAGGACCGCCATGACCGCCCTGACCAGGCGGGCCTCGGCCGCCACCGCATCGATCCGCGGTGCGTTGTCCGCGTCGAACAGGGCGGTCCACACCCTGGACGGGGTGAGCTTCACACTGCCCGTCCCCCACCACACGGAAGCGACGAACGCGATGACCGTCACGACCGTCAGCACCACGATGGTGATCCGGGTGGTGCTGGTCCTCGGGTCGGCCGGGAGCGCCGCGGTGCCCCGCTCGGTACCGGCGGTCGGAGTCGACGTCGGTGCGGTCACGAGCCGCCTCGCTTCCCCAGTCGGCCGACGAGCACCAGCGCAAGCGGCCCGACGATGATCCAGGTGAACACCCCTGCCGGCATCTCGGTCGGGAAGAACAGGAGTCGGCCTGCGGAGTCGGCGATCAGCAGCACCAGCGCGCCGATCAGGCCGGCCGCCACCATCACCCGCCTGGCATCGGTGGACGCCAGCAGGCTGCGGGCCACGTGCGGCGCGAACAGAGCGACAAAACCGATGGGTCCGATCGCTGCAACGTACGGCGTCACGAGGAACATCGCCAACAGCATCAGCCCGAGGCGGGCTCGGCCGGGGTCGAGCCCCAGGCCGGATGCGGCCTCGTCACCGAGCTGCAGCAGATTGACCACCCGAGCGGTCAGCAGGGTGACCGGGACGGCGATCACGAACCACGGCAGCACCATCCGCAGGTCCTCCCACCGGACCTCGGTGAAGTTACCGATGACAAACCGGAAGTATGCGATGATGCCGATCCCCCGATTTCGAGGGGCGATCTGGATCACGACCGTCGAAAGGGTGGCGAACAGGACGGAGAGCATCGCGCCGGCCAGCACCACCCGAACCGGGTTCTTGGCGTTGCGGCTGATGTACAGCACGATGCCGCCCGCCAGCGTGCCGCCGATGAGGGTTAGCACCGGAAGGGGCATCGACGGAACGACCTCCGGATACAGCACCGAAAGCGCCACGATGAAGCCGGCGCCCTGGGCCACACCGAGGAGAGTCGGATCGGCCAGCGGGTTGCGGAGCGAATCCTGCAGCAGAACGCCGGCCAAACCGAGCGCGCTGCCGGCCATGAGCGCCATCAGCACCCGAGGAAGCCGGACGTCCCTGATGAGCAGGCTCTGGATGTCACCCTCGACGGGCACCGTCCGGAACAGGCTCTCGATCACCGCGCTGATCGGGGAGTCGGGCTCCCCCTGGGTCAGGTTGTACAGGGCCAGTACAACGGTGAGCGCAACCACGCCGCCGACCACCGCAAGCACACGGAGATACCCCGTGCCGGCGGCGGAGACGTCCGGTGCGACCTGCTGCTCAGCGGTGGTCATCCGCCGTGGTGCCGCTCAACAAACTCCAACGGTTCACCCGGCCGTCATCAACCGGTGACCAGCGGGCTGGTCCGGGGATCGAAGTCCGCATTCGGTCCGGGGGCCGGCATCCCGGCATCCGGGAACCGCTTGTGGACGTACTCCTGGGAGGCCAGGATCAGTCCGAGTGTGGAGCAGCAGTAGAAACGATCGGTCTCGAAGTTGATGAAGTTGTCGTTCTGCACCGCAGCCAGCTGGGGCCAGATCGGATCGGTCTCCCGCTCCGCAGGATCTCCGGTGTCGATGACAAAGTCGGGGTTCAGGGCCAGGAACGCCTCGGCGTTCAGTATCTCCGCCACGCCGCTCCCGACGCAGGTGCCGTGCCCGGCTTCGTTGAGCACCTGACACAGCGCCGAACCGGAGGCGAGGCTGGCATATCCCAGCAGCCCGATGATCCCGATGGTCTCCTCGGCCGTTTCCGGCGTTGCATAGGCGGCCAGATTCTCCACCACGGCGTCGAAACGGGCGATCGCCGCTTCCGCTTCGGCCTGGCGATCCATGATCTGGCCGATCAGCCGGATGTTCTCGATGTAGGCGTCGTAGCCGCCGAGCACACCCGGCCACTGGTCGGAGAGGAAGTTGTCGTAGTGGAGTGAGAACACCGGGACGACCTCTGCCACCGGGGCGAAGTCCGGCGC
>JBCCGJ010000013.1:0-39365 GCA_039029335.1 Actinomycetota bacterium
CCACGGCAACGCCCCGTACGCCACCAGCAAACACGCGGTGGTCGGCCTGGCCGAGTGGCTCTCCATCACCTACCACGACAAGGGGATTCGGGTGTACCTCCTCGCCCCGCTCGGGGTTCGGACCCCGATGCTCGGGGATCAGGCCGACAGCGAATGGGCGCGATCGGCAGCCGGTCCCATCCGTGAGCCGGAGGAGGTGGCCCAGCAGGTCACCGACGCATTCGCCGAGGAGCGATTCCTCATCCTCACCGACGAGATCGCCAACGAGTGGATGGCCTTCAAGACCGCCGATCCGGAGAAGTGGCTGACCGGCATGCGCAAGCTGCAGGCCCGTATCGAGGCGGCCGACGGCTGACCGCACCGCGCCGGAGCCTGCCGGTCGATCCGGCCTCGCTCACCGCTGACCCGATTCGCGCCGCCGGAGACACCTCCGGCCTCAATCGTTGGCTGTCACACCGGCTCAGTACCGTCCTTCACGTGATCGGTTCACCCTGATCGCCGCCGGACGTATGCACGTTGCTGTGTGCGTTCGAAGTCCCCAGGAATCGTGGCCACGGCCTCCGAAACTCAATTTGGTTTTTGGAGTGAATCGTGCTTGCCACTGTTGCGTCTTCTGTTGTCCAGGGAGTGGACGGCCATCCGGTCTCGGTGGAGGTTCATGTCAGCAACGGCCTCCCCGGCTACACGCTGGTCGGGTTGCCGGATGCCTCCTGTCGGGAGTCCCGGGATCGGGTCAGAGCCGCCATCCTCTCCAGCGGGTTGCGGTGGCCCGCCCGTCGGGTCACGATCAACCTCGCACCCACCGGGCTGCGGAAACACGGGGCGTCGTTGGACCTCCCCATCGCTCTCGGCATCCTTGCCGCCTCGGAGCAGATACCGGCTGCGGCGCTCCGCCGATTCGGGGCCATCGGGGAACTGGGGCTGGACGGGTCCGTACGCTCGGTGTCGGCTCTGGTCTCGCTGGCGGATGCGGTGGCCGCGCCGGAGGTCTTTGTCCCGGTCGACGCCGGCGATCAGGCCGCGGTGGTGCGGCCGGGTGAGGTACGCCCGATCGCCACCCCCGGAGAAGTCGTCGCCGGACTGACCGATACGGCGCCGCTTCCACCGGCGCACACCGCCGACAACGGCGTGGACCTCGTCGCCACCACCGCCGACCTTGCCGAGGTGCGGGGACAACCGCTGGCCCGGTGGGCTCTTGAGGTCGCTGCGGCCGGAGGCCACCACCTGCTGATGGTCGGCCCGCCCGGTGCCGGCAAGACCATGTTGGCCGCCAGGCTGGCCGGGCTTCTCCCGCCGCTCGACGGTGAGCGGGCCCTGGCCACCACCCGGGTCCACTCGGCCGCCGGTCTGCCGATCCCCGGGGGCGGCCTGGTTCGGTTACCGCCGTACCGGGCACCGCACCACGGCGCGTCGATGGTGGCCATGATCGGCGGCGGCAGCGCCGCAATGCGGCCGGGGGAGATCAGCTGTTCCCACAACGGGGTCCTTTTCCTTGACGAGCTTGGTGAGTTCTCGGTGGCCGTCCTCGATGCGTTGCGTCAACCGCTGGAAGAGGGGGTGGTCCGGATCAGCCGGGCCGCGAGGGCGATCACCCTCCCCGCCAACTTTCAGCTGGTGGCGGCGATGAACCCCTGCCCGTGCGGGGAGGGCAGCGCGGACGGATCCTGTCGCTGTAGTGACCATGCTCGCAGCAGGTACGCCAGGCGGCTCTCCGGCCCGCTCCTCGATCGGTTCGACCTCCGGGTCGAGGTGTCGCCACCGGCACCGGACGTACTCATGGGCAACACCGTTGAGGAGGACTCGGCTTCGGTGGCCGCCCGGGTGTCGGCGGTGAGGGGGCTGGCCGCTCAGCGGGGGGTCCGGTGCAACGCCGAGTTGCCGCCCGCCGATCTGGCAGAGTTTGCGCCGCTCACACCGGCCGCGGTCGATCATCTCCGATCTGAACTGCAGCGGGGGTCGCTGACCGGTCGGGGATTACGCAGGGTTCGCACCGTTGCCCGAACCATCGCCGACCTCCAGGGGGTGGACGGCCCGATCGGGGTTGCCGTTGTGCAGGCGGCGCTCGGCCTCCGGTCAACGCCGCGCTCGGTTCTGGGGGTGGCGGCATGACCCCGGACGTATTGGCCAGGCTGGCCATAACCATGCTCAGCTCGATGAGCCCGACTCGGGCCAACTGGTTGCTGACCGGTGAGGAAGGCATGGATCCTGCCGACGTTGCGGTCGCCGCCGTCGACCGGTTGAAAAAGGGGCTGTTGCCGGTGGGGGCGCAGGCACCCGAGGGCGTCGGTCGGGAGATGCTGCTCAAATGGCAGGAGGAGCTACGAACCCAGGTCCTCGATGAGACGGTGGCCGAACATGCGGAGCTCGGCATTCAGATGCTGTCACCCGCCGATCCCCGGTGGCCGGTGGCCGACGATCCGGAGCCGCCGGCGCTGGTGTTCTACGCCGGTGACCTCGATCTGTTGGCCCATCCGGTGGCGGTCGCCGTCGTCGGGACGCGGCGATGTACCGCCGTCGGCCGCACCGTCGCCTACAACTTTGGTCGGGACCTTGCCCTGGCCGATGTCGCCGTGGTCAGCGGCTTGGCCCTCGGGGTTGACGGTGCGGCCCATCGGGGAGCGCTTGATGCAGCCGGCCCGGTGATCGGTGTGGTCGCCAGCGGCATCGATGTGATCTACCCCGGTGGGAACCGCCATCTCTGGGAGCGGGTCAAGGAACACGGTCTGCTGCTCGGTGAGGCCCCGGCCAAGACCCGCCCGGCC
Organism: Actinomycetota bacterium; assembly: GCA_039029335.1. Lineage (GTDB taxonomy): Bacteria > Actinomycetota > Acidimicrobiia > Acidimicrobiales > SZUA-35 > JAHELU01. Next base: position 2,763 of record JBCCGJ010000013.1, read on the forward strand.
CGCTGGCGGTTCCCGGCCAGGAACCGGCTGATCGCCGGCCTGGCCCGGGGGGTTGTGGTTGTCGAGTCACACCGGACGGGCGGGGCGCTGCTCACCGTTGATGAGGCGATCGAGCGGGATCGGCCGGTGTACGCCGTTCCCGGGTCGGTACTGAGTGCGGCGTCGGAGGGCACAAACGCCCTCCTGGTCGAGGGGGCCACGCCGGTCGGCAGCGCAGCCGACGTGCTGTATGACCTGGGCGTGACCGGGTTCGTGCCGGAGGTGTCACCAACCGACGAAGACCTGGCATCGGGCGCCGCCGTCGATGCGCCGGCCGATCTGTCGGACCACGATCCGGACCTGATCTCGTTGATTCTGTCCGAGGCAACGGCCGGTGCAATCCACGTTGACCGCCTGATCCTGATGTCTACCAGCCCGCCGGGAACCGTTCTTGCCGCCGTCCAAGCGCTGGTGGCCGGCGGCCGACTGGACCTCGACGGTTCAACCGTGTCGCTTCGCTGATGGTGTCTATCATCAAAAAATCGCCACCGACGGCCACTCTGTGCGGTTGTGTCGCTACCCTCGTCGCTCGTGACCGCCGCCGCACGCACACGTTATTTGGACTCTTTGGGCTTCCGTCAGGTTCCGCACCAGCGACCGGATGCCGATGGTTGCGATGAGGATTCACCGGGATCCGGCCTCGCCCTCGACCACCGCATCGGCGGGTCGACCGGTGACCGGGATGCCGGACCATCGTCGACCGAGTCATCGCCACATACGTCACCGCCACCGGACCCGTCCCCACATATTTCGGCCGAACAGTCTCACTTTATGTGGTCTAGTTCCGACGGAGAGTGGGAGCGGGTCGCGCCGGAGTTGTCTGGACGGGATCTGTTCGATCCAGATCACCCACAGACCTTGGCGGGAACAGTGGCAATTGAAACAACTACGGAACTCGAAGCGGCTTGGGCGCGCTTCAAGGCAACGGCGGACCAGGCGGACCGGGACGAGCTGATCGTCTACTACGCACCTCTGGTGAAATATGTCGCCAGTCGCATCGCAGCCGGTCTGCCGCAGACCGTCGACCAGTCGGACCTGGTCAGCTACGGGATGTTCGGCCTTATCGACGCAATCACCAAGTTCGACCCGGAGCGGGGTTTCAAGTTCGAGACCTATGCGATCTCCCGCATCAAGGGTGCGGTGTTGGATGAGCTTCGGGCCATCGACTGGGTACCCCGGTCGGTCCGCTCGAAGGCCAAGTCCGTTGAACGGGCCATGGCGAAGCTGGAGTCCAAGCTGCACCGGGCACCGACCGACGAGGAGATCGCCGACGAACTGGAGATCAGCGGCGATCAACTGAACGGGATCTACAAGCAGATCAGTTCGCTCGGGGTTGTCGCCCTGGACGAGATGCTCTCCTTCAACGGCACCGAGAGCCTCACCTTCGGCGACACGCTCGCCGATCGTCGGGAAGGTCCCGTGTCGACGTATGAGCGGGTGGAGACCCGGCAACTGCTGGCCGACGCCATCAACCGCATGAACGAGCGGGAGAAGATCGTCCTCACGCTCTACTACTACGAGAACCTCACCCTGGCCGAGATCGGCCGGGTGCTCGGTGTCACCGAGAGTCGGGTCTGTCAGATCCACACCAAAGCGGTGCTGCAGCTCCGGTCCCGGCTGTCCAACGTCGACCGTCTTCCCGCCTAGATCGGTCACCACCGACTGCCCCGTCGGGGTGTTCGACGTGGCGCGGTCGGGTGGTAACGGTTCCGGGAACGCCACCGTGACTCCGTCGCGTAGTTTTGGCGGCAGCGGCTCCCGCTGCGACCTCGGCGCCGTTCGGCCCGTCGATCCACCCGGTCGAAGGGATTGTCATGCCATCGTCCACCCCCGCTCGGCTCCGGGCGGCGGCCCAGCTGGTCGCAGGGTTGCTGATGACCGGGACGCTGCTGGCCGCATCCGCAGTGCGACCTGTTCCGACCGAACCGGGCACCGTCGGCCCGGCCGCTGCCGGTGCATTACTCGGCGCTGCCGGTCCAGTCCGCGGCGCAGCCGGACTGTTTCCCGCCGGTGCCGGACCGGTCGTCGTATCGACGCCGACCGTGCCAGCCGATCGGGCGGGGCTCGCCGGCGGCCCCACAGCCCGCTCAGGCTGCGCCGCCGGCTGGCTCCTGCCGGTCGATGCACCGGTCGTCGACGGCTATCGCCCGCCGGCCGACCCGTTCGGGCCGGGGAACCGCGGGCTTGAGTTCGACACCCGGTCGGGGGACTCCGTCCGCGCCGTAGCCGCAGGAATCGTCCGGTTTGCCGGCCCGGTCGGGGGTGACCGGTTTGTCACCGTCGAACATCCCTCCGGGCTTCGCTCCACCTACGGCTTCGTCGACGCATCGCTGGTCGATCGCGGGGAGTCGGTCACCGCCGGTCAACCTCTTGCGGTGGCGGGCCCGGGTTTCCATCTCACCGCCCGCCTCGGTGGTCGGTACCGGGACCCAACGCCGCTGTTCGAGGCCACCTGCACCCGGATCAGACTGGTACCGGTCCCCGTCGGCGCTCGCCAGACCGACTGAGACCGGGGCACCGCGCCGACCGAGGGAGCCGGTACCGCGCCCGCTGCACAGCACCTCAGGGCTTGGTTCGATTGAGGGCCCGGCCCACTGCCCAGCCGACCACCCAGCCAGACTCACTGCTCAACCCGGTCTGCCGCACCAGCCCGGCCCGACTCACTGCTCAGCCCGGTCCGACTCACTGCTCAGCCCGGTCCGCCGCACCAGCCCGGCCCGACTCACTGCTCAGCCCGGTTCGCTGCACCAGCCCGGTCCAATGCACCAGGCCGATTCAGGGCCTGATCCGGCGGTGGTCAGTTCAGTACACCGTCCAGGTCGTTGTTCGACTCTCCCGCTCCGACGCATGCCGCCCGTTGCAGATACTGCCCGCCCGTGTCGGTCCACGTCCGGCCCGCCGGAGCAACGAAATCGAGGACATAACAGCCGGCGTCGACCGCCAGGCTGTAGTTCCCGCTCCCGTTTGTTGTTGTGTCTCGCACCCACTGGCCGCGCGACCCGTCGCCGGAAGCCCGGTACAGGACGATCTTCACCCCGGACACACCGGCACCGTTTGCCGCATTGGTGACCCGGTCGCCCAGGCTTGCCTGCCCTCCCGGGGCGCTGAGCACCGCATCGACGGTTGTCAGATCCTGACCGCTCACCACACAGAACGCAGCGTTCTTGTACGCCCCGCCCGTGTCGACAAACGTCTGACCGCTCGGCGCAACAAACGTGACGACCCCGCAGCGGGCCGAGTCGAGCGCAAACGAGTAACGCCCGTCGGCGTCGGTGGTGGTCGAGCCGAGCCAGGTGGCCCGGCTCTCGCTGAACAGATCGACAACAACCCCCGCAGCCGGCGAGCCGTCGCTGTAGGTCACCCGGTCACCAACGGAGGCCGCCCCGCCGCCCGGGGTCACGGCCACCTCCTCGTTGCCGTCCGACGTCTGCCCGGCGTCGACGCAGACCGTCCGGTCGCGGTACTGGCTCCCGTTGAAGCTGGCCCCGTCGGGGGCGATGTAGGTCAGCACGTAACAACCAGCGTTCACCTCGAAGGTGAATCGACCGGAACCATCGGTGAAGGCCGCGCCGAGCCAGCTCGACCGGTTCTCGCTGAACAGGTCAACCTGGGCGTTCGCCCATCCACCGCCGTCACCGTCGATCACCCGGCCGGTGATGGTCGCTGACTGACTCCGGGCCGGAACGACCTTCATACGGATACCCGTCGAGTGCCAGAGCGACGGTCCCTCCTCCGGCGAGTGCGGCAGGTAGCCGCTGTACCACAGCACCGCGTCGGTGATCGTCTCACTCTCATCACCGAACAGCCCGTAGGTGGCACCACCCTGCCAGCGCTGTTCCGAGGAGCGGTACTGGCGACCGTACACGTTGTTTGTCAGATAGTTCGTCTCCGGAATGACCTCGCCGGGCAGACCGAAGTTGCCGTCGTCGAAACGGACGGTCACGACGTCACCTGTTGCGGCGTCCCGGACCTCCCACCCGTGGTCGACGGCGGCGGTGGCCGACATGGAGAACTCCTGGCGCATGTCCACCATGCCGCCGTTGGTGGCCCGGCGGATCACATCGTTACCCGGCTGAGCCAGGTCGAAATCGATCCGCCAGAACGGGATGTGGTCATGGCGGATGTTGCATTGCAAACCCTTGCTGAAGATGTGGGCGTCGAAGTCACCGTTCTCGCTCAGGTAGAACATCTGGGTGATGACGTACGCCCCGATCTGATCGGTCAGGCCGATCTGCAGCCACCGCACGCCGTTCTGGGTGAACTCGGTCGGCCCCTCCGTTGTGTAGCGGGTGCCGCCGATCCGATCGACGTAGGGTCCGCACACGTTGTTGTCGTAAAAGACGTTCATCGCCGGGAGCGAGATCCGTTCGAAGATCTTCAGCCCGTTGTACGAGACGTCGTTGAGCGCCAGGCCGTCCGACCGGGTCGAGCTGACCTGCGGTGTGTACTCCCAGCCCTCGAAACTGGCCGCGTCGGCCGCCGGGGCGGTGGTGGCCACCCATGCCGACAGCGTGAGCAGCAGCGTCACGGCGCCGACCAGGAGCTTACGACGCCGAGTCGGTCGGCGAGAGGCGGCGGTCGTCGTCGGCGAGTCCGGCGAGTCCGGCGAGTCTGGTCTTTGCAGCGGGTTCATCGGTCGACCTCGCTCTTGATCACGTCGCCGGTCACCAGGTCCACCCAGGCCAGCAGCTCCGGCCGGGAGTCCTCGTCAACGTGGAAGCTGACGTACACCATCCGGGTGTCGTAATACGCCCCGCCCGGCTGGAAGGCCAGGATGCTGAAACCTTCGAGCCCGTCGATGCGGCGGTCGCCCTTGCCGACCCAGTGGGCTCGGGCGACGTCGACCGCTGCCAGCTTCTCGGCGTGGGAGAGCTCCGGCTGGAAGACCGTCGGATCGGACGTCACGAGCGACGTAACCCGATCGCCCTTCACCACAACCTCGACGGTCTGGTTGTTGGAGAGGCTGAACCAGGCGAGGTGGGTTGCACCGTCGACTTCCTCGACGGCGATCAGGTTCGCCGACTCGCCGATGGCCCCGAGGACGTTGTCGTCAGCGGCGAGGACCTCCGACGGCGCCCGACCGGCGGGGGCGGCGCCGTCGATGGCGAGCAGGCGATCCGCCGCCGACATCGGTGCGAAGTCGACGGCCGAGCGGTCGATCATCGCAGTCGCCGACCTCGGCTGCGGCGGCCAGACATCACCGGGGCCGGTGAAGCGGCCGTCGTTGTCGAGCTTGGTCGGGTCATCGTTCTCGACGGCCTGATCGACGGCCTGTCCGGCGACCGTCGGCGATGCGCTGGTGTTGGCGACCGCCCAGATCAGCACCGCCAGGGAGGCGATCGCACCCACGGTCAAAACCGCAACCGATCGCCAACGCCACTCGAGTTCTCGGCTCAGGTTTGTGGTCATCCGACTGCGTCGGACGCGGCGAGGCACCCGCTCGCCCGCTGTCCGCAACGCATTCCTTCGGGCGGAACCTAACACCGCACGGTCCGTGGCGTCTGCGCCGATCAGCGGGTCGTGGAGGATTGCTCACGCCGGTGCCGAGAACGGCGGACGGGACCGAGGGGCCCGTCCCGACGAGTCTGCGCTGCCGGCGGGCAGGTCCGTCCCGCCGCGCCCCGAGGCGGGTCAGACGCAGGAGCGGGTGGTCGGGTCGTCCAGTTGCGGATGCCCGTTGCTGACGATCGTGGCGTCCAGATAGCAGGCCGTGATCCCTCCGTCAGGCTCGACGATCACCTGGGCGACGGCGGTGTCCGAGCCTGCCGCCGACAACCTCGGCCAGACGAAGTTGCCAAGGCTCCATGACACCGGTTTGCCGTCGATGAACTCGAGGGCGTTCAGCCGGTGCGGGTGGTGGCCGAAGATCATGTCGGCCCCGGCGTCGATCATCGCCTCCGCCCGTCGCACGTCGTCGGCCGGTGGTCCGGATTGCAGCTCGACACCCCAGTGGATCGTGACCGCCACGACGTCTGCCACCTCGTCGGCGGCCCGGACCGCGGCCACCATCGTCTCGATCGTGTCGCCGTCCGCCATGCCGGGTCGGTCGTCTGTGGCGATCCAGCTCGCCCCCGGCACCACCCCGCCGAACCCGACAACGGCAACCGTCCACCCGTCGATGGAGAAGACGGCGGGTTCATGCGCTGCGGCGGCGTTCTCCCCGGCCCCCACCGGCGCGATACCGGCCGCTTCCAGCTGAACCAGCGAGTCCAGCATCGCTTCAACCCCGTAGTCCAGGATGTGGTTGTTGCCCTGGTTTGCGACGTCGACCCCCAGGCGCCGCAGCGAGGGGAGCGCCGCCACGTCGCACCGGAAGTTGAACTGCTTCGGCACGATCGCGCCCCGGTCCGACGCCGGACACTCCAGGTTGATGATCGTCAGATCGTCCTCCAGGAACAGGCCCCCCATGCCGGACAGGGCGTGGTCGTACCCCTCGGTGACCAATGCGGGGATGTAACCGGGGTCGACGTTGACGTCACCCACCGCGTTGATGACCAGACGACCTCTGGGCGGCTCGGTCGTGGATGTCGTGGCCGGCGACGACGGGGGAGCGGCAACCGACGCGACGGCCTCGCCCGCCTCCGCCGCGGCGTCGATCCCGGTTGCCTCCTCGATCCTGGTTGCTGTGTCGGCGTCGGCTTCGGCCGCAGCGGCAGGCACTCCGAACGTCTCGGCCGCAACCACGACGGTCGGGTCGTCCGGTGCGGTCACGGCCGCCACCACCAGCGACAGCGCCGAGAGCGCAACCGCAAACGAACGGCCGCGAGCCATGCTCAGGACCCGGGCGGACCGGCCTGGCTGTCGAGCCACTTCGGCTCGAACGGGGTCCGGTCGGTGCGAAGCGCCGTCAGCAGTCCCGCCGGGGTCGGCCGGTCGATGAGCAACAGCCGATTCGTGTCCTTGAGCAACCGATCATCGATGCAGCGATCGAGCAGCTGGAGAAAGTGGTCGTAGAAGCCGTCAACGTTCAGCAAGCCGATCGGTTTGTCATGGATACCCAGCTGCGCCCACGTCAGCACCTCGGTCAACTCCTCGAGTGTGCCGAACCCACCCGGTAGGGCGATGAACCCGTCCGACCGGTCGATCATCTCGGCCTTCCGCCGGTGCATCGTGTCCACCTCTATGAGGGAGGTGATGCCCCGGTGGGCCACCTCGCGGGGCATCAGCGCCGAGGGAATCACCCCGGTGACGGTGCCACCCTCGGCCATCACCGTGTCCGCCAGCAGGCCCATCAGCCCCACCGCGCCGCCGCCGTAGACCAACTCGATGCTTTCGGCCGCCAGCAGCCGCCCGAGGTCGGTTGCCGCCGCGGCGATCGCGGGGTTCGAGCCGGTCGATGAGGCGCAGTAGACACAGATGGACCCGATCGTCCGGCCGGGCCCGGCGGAGGCGTCGGTGGTCTGCTCGCTGGGCATGGACGGAGTGTAGAACCGGTGTCGTCGGCGGTCGGGCCTTTTGCCGCTCGCACGGTGGTGCGCCGAGGATGGTCGGGTCTGAACCGCCGACGGGGCCGATATCCTGATCTGCGGCCTGCGTGCGCCTCCGGTGACCCCGGGACCACCGCAGCCGGGACAGAATCAACCAACAACCAATACGGTCAACCCGAATCCACGGTCTCCACTCGAACGAGCGGAGCGGGGTTGGTCGCTCGAACCGGAGGAAAAAACGTGACTGCAGTCGTCACCATGAAGCAGATGCTTGAGGCCGGGGTGCACTTCGGCCACCAGACCCGCCGCTGGAACCCCAAGATGAAGCGGTTCATCCACGGAGACCGCAACGGGGTCTACATCATCGACCTGGAGGAGACCCTCCGTCGGATCGAGACCGCCTACACCTTTGTTCGTGACACCGTTGCGGACGGCGGCACCGTCCTCTTCGTCGGCACCAAGAAGCAGGCCCAGGAGCCCATCCGCCGTCACGCCCTGTCGGTCGGGATGCCGTTCGTCGACCAGCGCTGGCTCGGCGGCATGCTCACCAACTACCAGACCATCTCAAAGCGGGTCGGCAAGATGCTCGAGTACGAGCGCATGCGGGCCGCCGGTGAGTTCGAGGAGATGCCAAAGAAGGAAGCCCTCCGCTACACCCGTGAGCTGGAGAAGCTGGACCGCAACATCGGCGGTATCAAGGCCATGGCCAAGATGCCAAGCGTCGTGTTTGTCATGGACACCATCGTTGAGCACATCGCCGTGACCGAGGCCCGCAAGCTGGGCATCCCGATCGTCGCCGTCGTCGACACCAACTGTGACCCCGATCTGATCACCTACCCGATCCCCGGCAACGACGACGCCATCCGCTCAGCCGAGCTGATGACCCGGGTCATCGCCGAGGCTGTTGCCGAGGGCAAGCTGATCAACGCCCGCCGCTCCGGTGTGCCCCAGGCCGCCGCTGCGGAGGAACGGACCCCGGAGCAGGAGGCGGCCATCGCCGCGGAGCAGGCTGCCGCCAGGGAGGCCGCCATTGCGGACTCGGCAGCCCGGGAGGCCAGGATCGCCGCCGCCCAGGCCGAGGCCGCCGCTGCAGCGGACGCCGAAGCAGCCCAGCCGGACGCCGAGGCGGCCCCTGCGGATGGAGCACCGGCCGAGGCGGCCCCTGCTGACGCGGCACCGGCTACGGCCGAAGCGGCTGTCGCCGAGGGCGAAGCCACGGCGGCCACCGACGAGGGCACCCAGGCCTGATCCCGATCGGGTCCGCCCGGTAACAAACGGTCGGTTGATCACGCCCATCACGGCGGATTCGCCCCGACACGTCCACCCAACAGACACAGGTACACCAGACACAGGTACAGAGACCGGTACAAGGAACAAGAGAGACAGACATGGGTATCACCGCGAAAGAGGTCCAGGAGCTTCGCAAGTCCACGGGCGCCGGCATGATGGACGCCAAGAAGGCGTTGACGTCGGCCGACGGCGACTTTGAGGCCGCCGTGCAGATCCTCCGTGAGAAGGGCCTGGCCAAGGCCGCAACCAGGACGGATCGGGACAACAGCGAGGGTGTTGTCACCGTCGCCAGAAACGAAGCCGCGGCGGCGCTCGTTCACCTCAAGTCCGAGACCGACTTCGCCGCCAAGTCGGACGACTTCCAGAAACTCGCCCAGGAACTCGCCGAACTCGTCCTGGCCAAGGGTCCTGACGCCGTCTCCGAAAAGGCCGATGAGATCGAGGATCTGAAACTCACCGTCAAGGAGAACATCGACTTCGGCACGGTCGTGCGATACGAACTCGGAGGCGACACCGTGGCCGACGCGTACATCCATGGCGGTGGCCGCTCCGGTGTGCTGATCGAGGCGACCGGGGTCGACGCCGACGTGCTCCACGAGGTGGCGATGCACGTCGCGTTCGCCAAGCCGGCCTACCTCTCCCGGGACGACGTGCCGGAGGAGGAGATCGAGAAGGAGCGCGCCGCGCTGCTGGAGATAACCAAGAGCGAGGGCAAGCCGGAAGCGGCCTGGCCGAAGATCGTCGAAGGACGGGTCAACTCCTGGCTCGGCGAGCGGGTGCTGCTGGAGCAGGGCCTCTTCGGTGACAAGGAGACCGTCGCGGCCAAGATCGGTTCCGGGGAGATCACCCGGTTCACGCTGGCCCAGGTCGGCGCCTGATCGTTCATCAGCACAGGCCTCGGCGGCCTGTCGTTTTGCATGAGGGGAGGCCGGACGGCCTCCTCTTTGCTGCCCGGGCCAACCGGCCGGTTGCCGGTCTCCCGGTGGCTGTCGGGGTACCCTCTACCTCGGGCGCTGGTGCGTCGGGACCCGAGGGGTTCCGGCCGACCACCGGACCAGGAATCAAAAAGACCGAAAACCGTACGGAAACCGGTACAGAACCGGACCGCCCTCGGGCGGAAGCAAGAGCGCAACGACGCGCTGGAGGTGTTCGTTGACCGAAGCCACATCACCACGATGGCGCCGAATCCTGCTGAAGCTCTCCGGCGAGGCGTTCGCCGGGGACCAGGACTCGGGCATCGATCACAAAATTCTCAACCGGGTCACCGATGACATCATCGATGTGCGGAGCAACCTCGGGGTCGAGGTTGCCATCGTCGTCGGCGGCGGCAACTTCTGGCGGGGCCTCACCGGAGCCGAAGGAGGTCTTGAGCGGGCCCAGGCGGACTACATGGGCATGTTGGCCACCGTGATGAACGCGCTGGCTCTCCAGGACGTCCTGGAACAGAAGGAGGTCCCGACCAGGTTGCAGTCGGCGATCCGCATGCCCCAGGTCGCCGAGGAGTACATCCGCCGCCGGGCGATCCGCCACATGGAGAAGAACCGGGTGGTGATCTTCGCAGGCGGCACCGGGAACCCGTTCTTCACCACCGACACCACCGCCGCCCTCCGAGCGGTCGAGGTGAACGCCGAGGTGTTCCTGAAGGGGACCCACGGGGGCGTTGACGGGGTCTACACCGACGATCCCCGGACAAACCCGGAGGCAACCAAGATCGACGAGCTGACCTATCTGGACGTGCTCAACCGGAACCTGCGGGTCATGGATCCGACCGCCATCACCCACGCTAAGGAGAACGACCTACCCATCGTGGTCTTCGACCTCATGGCCGAGGGCAGTCTCCGAGGCCTACTGTGCGGTGAACCGATCGGTACGATGGTTAGATGAGCGAATTTGTTGAGCTTGTTCTGGATGACGCAAAGGACCGGATGGACAAGGCCATTGCCCACGCCCGGTCCGAGTTCGCGTCCGTGCGGTCCGGGCGTGCCGCCCCACAGCTCGTCGAGAAGCTGACGGTGCAGGCCTACGGCGTTGACGTCCGCCTGATCGAGGTCGCCTCGGTTTCCATCCCCGAAGCCAGGCAGCTGATCGTCACCCCTCACGATCCCGCCAATCTGGAGGCCGTCGAGCGGTCCATTCGCACCTCGGATCTTGGGATCTCTCCCAGCAATGACGGTCGGTCGCTTCGGCTGAACTTTCCGCCCCTCACCGAGGAGCGGCGCAAGGAACTGGTCCGTCTGGTCAAGAAAATGGCCGAGGACGGCCGCATCTCCATCCGGAACATCCGCCGGGACACCCGCAAGGAACTCGAAGGGGCGGAAAAGGAGAACGACCTCAGCGCGGACGAGCTCAACCGGGCGGAGAAGGACTTGGACAAGCTAACCCAGGCGAGCGAGGCTACTGTTGATGAAGCCCTCGCCTCGAAAGAAGAAGAACTCCTAGAGGTGTAGTACCCCGCACTCGGCAGGTTCGCCGGCATGCGAACCTCCCGCTGACAACTCGCTGGCGACGTCCCTCGGTCGGCAACGACCGCCGCGGACGAGAGCGATATACGGCGGTAGAGGTATGGGAAAGGAACGAAGTGATGGCCGACAAGAAGAAACCAGAGGAATCCGAACCCGACGAAAGCGGCACAAGCGTCTTCGACCTGTTCGAGCCACCGCCGGAGCGGGACCCCAACTCGTTCGGCAAGATTCCGGTCATCCGGGATGAGGAAATCGACCTCACCGACTCCACGGCCGAGATAAAGGCCGCGGCGGACGCCGAAGCCGCCGGTCTGCAGCACTGGACCGCACCGCCCACCGGGCAGGTCCCCGCCGTCCTGGCCGGCGAACGTGAAGGCACCGGCATGTGGGGAGATGTCAAGGGCCCCAGCTGGCACGGCGAGGACCCGTCGTGGGACGGGCCGGACCTTGCGGACGTCTTCGCCGACACACAATCGGTCACCTTTGATGCAGACGTCATCGACCTCGACGACGAGGATGACGACGAAGGCGAATACAGCGACAGCTTCGACAGCGTTGCCGTGCAGCGGCCACCCCGGGCAGCCGGCGGACCTCGGCCGGACGCAACCACTCAGGCATCGCCGCCCGCCCACCAGGCAGACCCTCGTCAGGCTCCCGCCCGTCCCCAGGCACCGGTTGCCCGCCAGTCGGCTCCGCAGCCTGCATCCCGCAGGCCGGCGGCCCAGGCGCCGATGGGCGGTGGCGTTCCGGCCGACCTGCACGGTGATCCGGACCAGACCAGGACGACCCCACCGGTTCGCGCCGACAACGCCCCGGCGGCCACGGTCCCGGAGCACCGAAACGGGTCCGCAGCGGCCCGACCCGTCCCGCCGACCCGGGCCCGCAGCGGCGAACCGAACATCGACGACATCCGGTTCGCCGGCGGTGACACCGATCTGCCTCCCGGGGACCGGGGCGCGGCCGCCGGTCGTGTGGCCCTCCGGGACGAGGCAAGCTTCACCCCGCCCCGCGCCCGGAACAGCCGCCGAGGTGGCGACCGCGACGAAGGTCGAAACCAGAGCTGGGACCAGGACCGCGACTACGATGACGGGGACGACTACGACGACTACGAGGACTACGACGATGTGGCCATCGGGCTGGCACCGGCCGGGGGTCGGAACATCCCCCAGGCCATCGGCGTCGGCCTTGCGCTTGCCGGTGTTGTGCTGGCCGCCATGTACTTCGGGCCCTACACCACGATGCTGGTCATCGTTGTCCTTGCCCTCCTGGCCGTCCTCGAGCTGTACAACGCGATGCGCATGGCCGGGCTCCGGCCGGCAACGCTGCTCGGTATCGTCGGCACGGTCGCCGCACCAGCTGCCGCCTATTACCGGGGTGACGCCGCCTTCCCCCTGATCGTGGCGCTCGCGGTGATATTCGGGACCCTGTGGTATCTGGTCGGTGCGGACACCGAGCGGCCGGTCCTCAACCTCAGCCTCACGATGATGGGGATCTTCTGGGTCGGGGGTCTCGCGTCGTTCGGCGCGCTCATGGTCCGCCAGGACCTCGGCATCGAGCTGCTCCTCGCCACCATCATCATCACCGTCGCATCGGACACGATGGCGTACATCGGCGGCCGGGCCTACGGCTCGCGGCCGTTCCACCACGCGAGCCCGAACAAAACCTGGGAGGGCACACTCACCGGGTTCTTCGGGTCGGTGTTCGCCGGATTCGCCATCGGCATCACGGAGATCGGATCGCTCTGGGACGGTCGGCTTGTCCCGGCGCTGGTGCTCGGTGCCGTGGTCGGCTGCCTGGCGCCCATGGGTGACCTCGCGGAATCGGTTGTCAAGCGGGACCTCGGGGTCAAGGACATGGGCACGCTGCTGCCCGGTCACGGCGGTGTGCTCGACCGGTTGGACGGACTGCTGTTCGCCCTGCCCGGCGCGTTCTACCTCGCCCTGGTGTACGGCCTCCTGTAGGCCGACGTCGTGACAACAACCGTCGCGGTCGTCGGTTCAACCGGATCGGTCGGTACCCAGACTCTGGACGTCGTCGCCGCCCGTCCGGACCGGTATCGGGTGTCTGCCCTGGCCGCCGGCTCCCGGGTTGACGAACTGGTGGCCCAGGCCGAAGCCGTCCGGCCGGATGTGGTCGCCATTGCCGATGAGACCCGGGCACCCGAGCTGCGCGAACGTCTCGGGTCGAGCTGCGAGGTTCTGTCCGGCCCGTCCGCACTGGCCGACCTCTCCGGCATCGCCGATATCACGGTCAACGGCGTGGTCGGCTTCGCCGGTCTCCCGGTCACGATGGCGTGTCTTGCCGCAGGCAAGCGGCTCGCCCTGGCCAACAAGGAATCGCTGATCGCCGCGGGGCCGGTCGTGCAGCAGGTCCGCTCGACACCCGGCGCCGAGCTGTTGCCGGTGGACAGCGAGCACGCGGCCATCCACCAGTGCCTCCGGTCGAGCGGGGCGGATCGGGTCCTCCACCGGTTGCAGCTGACGGCGTCCGGCGGGCCCTTCCGGGGCTGGTCCCCGGAGCAGTTGGCGGCCATCCGGGTCGAGGAGGCGTTGAACCATCCCACCTGGTCGATGGGGCCGAAGATCACGGTTGACTCGTCAACGCTCATGAACAAGGGCCTCGAGGTCATCGAGGCGAACGAGCTCTTCGGGGCCCCCGCCGGTGCCGCCGGGTTCGGGACCCGAATCGACGACATCGAGGTGGTGGTCCACCCCCAGTCGATCGTCCATTCGATGGTCACATTCACCGACGGATCGACCATCGCCCAGCTCTCCAACCCCGACATGCGGCTCCCGGTCGCCTACTGCCTGGCCTATCCGGAGCGGTTCGACGTGCCGTACGGCATGATCGATTGGACCGGGACCGGCAGGCTTGACTTCGAACCGCCCGATCGGGAGAACTTCCCGTGCCTTGACCTGGCCTACGCCGCCGGGCGGGTCGGCGGCACGGCGCCAGCCTGGTTGAGCGCCGCCAACGAGGTTGCCGTCGCCGCCTTCCTCGACGGTCGCATCCCGTGGCTGGAGATCGCCGGGGTCATCGCTGCGACGATGGACCGTCATGACGGCGCTGCGGCCGACTCGCTGGAAGCGGTCCTGGACGGTGACGCCCGGGCCAGGAAACACGCGGAGCATTTGCTGTCGGCCTGACCGAAACCGGGGCTACGTGGTGGGGAATGCCCGGTCGGCCCGGGGCGTTCCACGGTCAGGCTTCTTCGCTGGATCGATGGTCGGCCGATAGGAGTAGGCCACGTGTCACATGACCGGTTGACGAACCGGCTCGGTGATGCACCATCGGCGGTCGATCTGGCCTACATTTTGATACAGCGGTTGACCGCGCCGCCTACCCCGGATCGAGCATGACTGACACCAACGAGATCTCGAACGACACCACCTCCGACAGCGTCCCGATCGTCTTCGCGGAGCCGAAGGACCGGGCTCCGGAGGAGGTTCAGTCGAACCCGATCGGTCTGGTGGTCATCGCCGGGCTCTTCGCGATGCTGTGGTTCTGGGCCGGCCCCCGGTATTTCTGGGTCGTTGTCGGGCTGATGGTGATGATCTTCCTCCACGAGCTCGGTCACTACATGACCGCCCGCTGGACGGGGATGAAGGCCACCCAGTTCTTCCTCTTTATGGGCCCCCGCATCTGGTCGTTCCACCGGGGAGAGACCGAATACGGCATCCGGCTGCTGCCCATCGGTGCGTTCGTCCGCATCATCGGCATGCACAACCTGGACCCGGTCGCACCGGAGGATGAACACCGGGCCTACAAGAACAAGAGCTACCCGCGGCGGATGCTGGTGATCACCGCAGGCTCGATGATGCACTTCATTCAGGCCATCATCCTGTTTTTTGTCGTCACCTCGGTGATCGGCCTCGACGACCCGGAGAAGTGGTCGGTCGGTCAGATCAGCGCCCTGGAAACCGGCGAAACCCCCCTCTGTTGTTGCGGGGCTGGAGCCTGGTGACACCATCACCGCGGTCGACGGGGTGGTGTCAACCGATTGGCGGGACCTGCGGACCTACATCCGGGAAAGCCCGGGCGAAGAGGTCGAGCTGACCGTTCTTCGGGACGGCGAAACGTTCCAGCGGACCACAACGCTGGCCACCCTGGAGGACGCAAACGGCGGGGACGACTTCGGGTTCCTCGGTGTGGCCCCCACCTTCGAACACAGCAGACAGAACCCGATCATGGCGGTCGAGCTGTTCGGTGAGACGTTCTGGCAGGCGCTCACGTCCATACCTCGGCTCCTGGCACCCTCCACGTTTGCCAACCTCGGTGAATCGGTGCTCAGCGGGCGCGGTGAGGTTGAACTGGACAGCGAAGAGGCCCAGCGGCCCATCTCGGTCGTCGGAGCGGTGCGTATCGCCGGCCAACCGGACGTTGACGTGACCTGGCCCATCAGCCTGTTGGCGATTCTCAACATCTTCATCGGTCTGCTCAACCTCGTCCCGCTTCTTCCCCTGGACGGCGGTCATGCCGCCATCGCCACGTACGAGCGGCTTCGGTCCCGCAAGGGTCGGCCGTATCACGCGGATGTGGCAAAGCTCCTGCCACTGACCTACGGCGTTGTGGCGTTGCTGGCGTTTGTCATGCTGTCCACGGTCTACCTGGATATCGTTCGACCGATCGTCCAGTAACGCCGGCTCATCTCCGGGCGAAGCGAGAAGCCTCCCAGCGAAGCGAGAACTCATGGACAGCGGCGCAGTCGAATTCCCGAGAAAAAAAACCAGACAGATCATGGTGGGCGACATTGCGGTCGGCGGTGGTGCGCCGATCACCGTCCAGTCGATGACAACCACCAAGACGGCGGACGTCGACGGGACCCTGCAGCAGATCTATGCACTCGCCGCAGCCGGTGCGGACATCGTCCGCTGCACCTGCAACGAGGTGGAGGCCGCTGAGGGTCTGGCCAGGATCGTGCCCCGTAGCCCGGTCCCGATCGTCGCCGACATCCATCATCAGTACAAGCGGGCGCTGGAAGCGCTGGAGGCCGGGGTCCACTGTCTCCGGCTGAATCCGGGCAACATCCGCAAGCCGGAGCACATCAAGATCGTCGCCCGGGAGGCCAAGGACCGGAACGTACCGATCCGGATCGGGGTGAACGGCGGCAGCCTCCACCCCGACCTGTACCGCAAGTACGGGGATACGGTGACCCCCGAGGCCATGGTGGAGTCCGCCCTGGAGGAGATCGCGTACTTCGAAGAGGTCGACTTCGACCTGATCAAGATTTCGGTCAAGGCGTCGAACGTGCCGCTGATGATCGAGGCGTATCGTCAGCTCAGCGAGGTGACGGACCATCCGCTCCACCTTGGGGTGACCGAGGCCGGGCCACCACCGGCCGGCATCGTCAAGGCCACCGCCGGCATCGCAACGCTGCTGGCCGAGGGGATCGGTGACACGATCCGCTACTCGCTGACCACCGACCCGGTTGAGGAGGCAAAGCTCGGTCGGGTGCTGCTGGAGTCCTACGGGCTGCGGGAGCGGAAGAACGTCGACCTGATCGCCTGCCCGTCCTGCGGTCGGGCCGAGATCGACGTCTACAAGGTGGCCCAGGAGGCGCAGGAGGCGTTCGCCGATCGGCAGCTGCCGCTGCAGGTTGCGGTCATGGGGTGCGTGGTGAACGGCCCGGGCGAGGCTCGGGACGCCGAGATCGGCATCGCGGCAGGCAACAAGCGGGGTCATCTGTTCATCAAGGGCCAGAACGTGGCCGTCGTCCCCGAGGACGAGATGGTCCCCACCCTGGTCGAATGGGCGGAGTTCATAAACGAAGAAGGCATGGACGCCGCCCTGGCGAAGGCCGTCAGCACCCGCGATGCGGCCCGCAAGGCGGCCGAGGAGGACCGGCGGCTCAACCTCAACGAACGAGGTGACGACGCAAACGCATCCGAGCAGGTGGTCGAGTTGCTGAAGAAGAAGCGCAGCGCAACCGCCTGACCTGTCGCTTCGCCCGCCGACCAACCCGCCACGCCTGGTCCGACCGCCCCGCCGAAATTTGGGCCGACAGCCCACAGGTTTTGTGGTCCACCGGCCCAAATTTCGCCGGATTTGGCTCGGTCCGACCGGGTCAGTCGGCCGGCGGTGGCTCCGGAGGGATCACTTCTTCGGACGGGAGATCAAGCGCCTCTTCGGCAGCAGCCCTGGCGGCACCGTCCACGTCCGCCACATCGGCGGCGGCGTCCGCTCCGGCCACCCGGTTCTCGATGCGATCCTGAATGGCGGCAAACCCGGTGTCGTCCTGGATCTCCTCCTGGATGCGCGCCATCCGCTCCTCCGGCGTGAGGTTGAGTTCCGCCTCCCGCCGATCGAGGTCGGCTTCGAGGCGGCTCTTTGTCCGGTCCCCGAGGTCCCGTGCTTCGGCCGCCTCTGCCCGGAACCAGGACCTGACGGAGTCGAGAAATCCCATGGCCTCAGCCTAGCCGGTGGCGAAAGTCACGGTCCTCGGCCTCCCGGTAGGGGCCGGCAGCCCCACCAGATCGCCCGCCGTGCACCGAAACCGCACCACCGAGTTGTGATCCGATGACCGGAGCGGCCGGCCCTCGGTCGCAAATTCCCGCAGATCGGCGGATAGGATGAGATCCTGGCGTGGGCTGCGGCCCACGTTTTTGATTTACCGGAGGAGGTGACATGACCGGCGAACCACACACACCAGGTGCAGAAGAAGCGTTTGACGTGACCGGCGACCCGTCGATGTCGCCCGTCGCCGGCCAGGTCTTTTCCCTACTCGCCCCGGTGGTCGCCACTGCGGACGTCGAGCTCCTCGACGTGGACTGGACCGGCGGAACGCTCCAGGTCATCGTCGATCACCAGGACGGGGTCACCCTTGATCAGCTGGCATCGGTCAACCGCCTCGTCTCGCCGATCCTCGACCAGCACGATCCCATCTCCGGCCGCTACACGCTCGAGGTGTCCAGCCCCGGCGTCGAGCGTCCGCTGCGCCGCCCGGCCCACTATCAGCGGGCCGTCGGCGAGGTGGTCATCGTCAAGACCGAGCCCCATGTCCAGCCACGACGGGTCAAGGGAACCCTCATCGACGTCACCGGCGATGAGCTTTCCATCGACGTGACCGAGATAGACGGTGTTGATCTGGTCGAGGTGGACCGCCGGACGGTAGCCGTCGAGGACATCGCGTCCGCCAGGACCGTCTTCGAGTGGGGACCAACCCCGAAGAAGGGCGGCAAGGGCGCCAACAAGAACACACAGAAGAAAAAGCAGCAGCAGAAGAAAAAGAAGAACGAGAAGAGCGCATCGCCGGCCCGTGGTGGCGGGGATGCCGAATCCGACAACCAAATAGAGCAGGACAGGAAAGAGGTCGACGATGAGTAACGAGATGACCGAGGCGCTCCAGGCGCTCGCCGAGGATCGCGGCATTTCGATCGACAAGCTGTTCGGGATCATGGCCAACGCCCTCGAGTCGGCGTACAAGCGGATGCCGGACTCCTATGAGTACGCCTGGGTCACGATCGACCCGTCCACCTTCGACATCCGGGTCTTCGCCCAGGAGTTGGACGAAGAGGGTGAGCCCATCGGCGAGGAGATGGACGTCACCCCCGACACGTTCGGCCGCATCGCCGCCCAGACCACCAAGCAGATCCTCACCCAGGGGATCCGTGAGGTCGAGCGGGAGATGAAGTACGAGGAGTACGCCGGTCGTGAGGGTGACATCGTCACCGGCATCGTCCAGCAGACCGACTCCCGCTACACCCTGCTGGACCTCGGCCGAGTTGAGGCGCTGCTGCCCCAGGCGGAGCAGGTCTCGATGGGGCCCCGCTCCGAGGGCGGCAACCGGGTCAAGGCCTACATCGTCGAGGTTCGCCGCACCGCCAAGGGCCCCCAGATCGTTGTCAGCCGGACCCACCCCGGCCTCATCAAGCGCCTGTTCGAGCTTGAGGTTCCCGAGATCGCGGACGGCATCGTCGAGATCAAGGCCTGCGCCCGGGAACCGGGACACCGGACAAAGATCTCCGTGTGGTCCAACGACCAGAACGTCGACCCGGTCGGCGCCTGTGTTGGTGCCCGGGGTTCCCGGGTTCGGATGGTCGTCAACGAGCTCAACGGTGAGAAGGTTGACATCATCCCCTTCAGCGAGGACCCCTACGACTTTGTGGCCAAGGCCCTCTCGCCGGCCAAGGTCAAAGAGGTCCGGATCGATTTCGACACCGGCACCGCCGAGGTGATCGTGCCGGACTTCCAGCTGTCGCTGGCCATCGGCAAGGAAGGGCAGAACGCCCGCTTGGCTCACCGACTGACCGGCTGGCGGATCGACATCAAGAGCGAGACCCAGCTGATCGAGGAGGCCCAGTACGAGAGTGAGGAGTGGGCCGAGGGCGAGTGGATCGTCGATCCGGAGACCGGTGAACAGATGTGGCAGCCCGCCGACGGCAGTGAGGCCATCTCCGCCGAGGAGTGGAACGCCGCGTCCGAAGGCGAGGCTGTTGCCGAGCAAGACGCCGACGGCGAGGCGGCCGAAGCCACTGCCGACGACGCCGAAGCTGAGGACACCGCCGAGGCCGGGGACACCGCCGACGCTGGGGACACTGCCGATGGCGTCGACACTGCGGAGGCCGCGGCTGATGACGTCGGTGCCGAGGGCAGTGCTGACGCTGAGGACACTGCCGACGCTGAGGACACCGCCGAGGCCGGGGACAGTGCCGATGGCGGGGACACTGCCGATGGCGTCGACACTGCGGAGGCTGCGGCCGATGACGCCGACGCTGAGGGCAGCGCCGACGCTGAGGACACCGCCGAGGCCGGGGACACTGCCGATGGCGGGGACACTGCGGAGGCTGCGGCTGATGATGCCGACGCCGATGACACCGCCGACGACGGCGAGGAAATCGACGCGTAAGGTCCGCTCGAAACGAGGAGCGCCCGTCTCATGGCATCTCCGGAACCGGTTCGGACCTGTGTCGGCTGCCGTACACGGCGGTCCCAGGCCGAACTCGTCCGGGTCTACATGGACGATCGCGGTCGGGTTCTGGCCGGTCGGACCGGATCGGGTCGCGGTGCCTGGTTGTGTGCGGCGACCACCGGCGCCTGCCTGACCGCCGCGGTGGACCAGAAGGCGTTCAACCGGGCGTTCCGGGCGGCGCCTGACAAACCGTCCGTCGAACGCCTCCAGCGGCGCTGGCCTGGCCCCGGAACTTGGGTCTGACGGCTCGCCGGGTCCTCGCTTTCGACCGGCTCAGACGGGCCCGTGTTGCAACCGAGACCGCTTGGATGGGTCTGGGGATTACGGGCGATAGGATAAGCAGTCGCCTCGCTGCGGTGCAGCGACTTGTTTTAAGGGTGATTTTCACAACGTGGCAGCAAAAGTCCGGGTTTACGAACTCGCAAGAGAATTGGGTCTTTCCAACAAAGAGATTATTGACCTCTGCGGTGCCCTCGGCATCGGGGTGAAGAGTCATTCTTCGAGCATCGTCGAAGCCCAGGCCGACCGGCTGCGCCGCAAGGCGGAGCGGGAGGGGCTCATCCGTGAGCCCGAGCCGGAGGAGGCATCGGCCACCGACGCCGAAGAGGCCCCGGCCGAAGTGGTCTCAACAAAGAAACCACCGCCAAAGAAGGCAAAGCCAGCGGCCAAGAAGGCCGACGATGCCGCCACGGCGGACAAGACCGACGGTGCGGAGAAGGCGCCGGCAACGCAGGCGGAGGAGCCCGCTGCGGACTCGCCGGAACGGGCAAAACCCGCAACCCCGCCGCCGCCCCGCGTCGTGTCGTCAGCAGGCGCAAAGCCGGAGTCGGCCAAGGCCATTCCGCCGCCACCCCCGGCCATCCGGGCTGCGGACGCCCCGGCGGCCGAGGCACCACCTGCCGCGCCGCCAGCCAGCCCCCCAGCGCCCGCTCCGGAGCCCGTCGCCCCTGCGGCGGAGGCCCCGGCCGAGGTTCCCGCTGCGGCACAACCCGCTGCGGAGGCACCAGCGCCCGCGCCGGCACCGGCTGCCGAGGCGCCGGCAGCCGCAGCGCCTGCTGCACCGGCGCCTGCCGCAGAGGCCAAGCAGGCCCCCGCAAAGGCGGAAGCTGCAACCGCGCCGCCGAAGCGTAAGCCGATCCCGCCGCCACCCGGCCCGCCCCGTGGCCGTGGAGGCAAACCGATTCCCCCGCCACCCGGTGGCGGCAAGCCCCGACCCTCCGGTCCCGGTGGCGGCCGAAACGACGGCCCGTCGCGGCCCGGTAGTGGTTTCCGCAGCGGTGGCCCTCCCGGTGGCCCCGGTCGCAGTGGTCCCGGTGGCGGTCCCGGCGGCGGCCCCGGTGGTCCCGGCGGCGGCCCGAACCGCGGTGGTCCTCCCGGTCGTGGAGGTCCTCCAGGACGTGGCGGGCCCAATCGTGGTCGGCAGCGCCGCAAGAGTCGGCGTCGTCGCTCAAGAGAAGAGCTCACCCCGATGGACGTGCCGACCTACTCGGCACAGGACGCACCCATCCCCACGGGGGAGATCGTCATCGAACGCGCCTCGACGGCCCAGGATCTCGGTCCCAAGCTGAACAGGACGGCGGCGGACGTCGTCCGCTTCCTGCTGACCAACGGTGAGATGGTGACGGCCACCCAATCGCTCAGCGATGAGATGATCCAGATGTTCGCCGAGGAGATCGGCGCCGAGATCAAACTGGTCGACCCCGGTGAGGAGCAGGAGGAGGAACTCCGCAAGCTGCTTGAGTTCGACGATGAGTTGGACGACGACATCGTCTCCAGCTGGCCGGCACGGCCGCCGGTCATCACGGTCATGGGGCACGTCGATCACGGCAAGACGCTGCTGCTGGACAAGATCCGGTCGGCCAACGTCGTCGACGGTGAGGCCGGTGGTATAACCCAGCACATCGGTGCCTACCAGATCGAACGGGACGGCAGGACCCTGACCTTCCTGGACACCCCGGGCCACGAGGCGTTCACCTCGATGCGGGCCCGCGGTGCGGACGTCACCGACATCGTCATCCTGGTCGTTGCGGCCGATGACGGTGTGATGCCCCAGACCCTGGAGGCGCTCGACCACGCAAAGGCGGCCGAGGTCCCGATCATCGTGGCCATCAACAAGATGGACCGGGAGGGGGCGAACCCCGATCGGGTCATGACCCAGCTTTCCGAACGCGGCCTTGTGCCGGAGGAATGGGGCGGGGACACCATCATGATCCCGCTGTCGGCCATGACCGGTGACGGCATCGACGACCTCATCGACACCCTCAACCTCGTCGCCGAGGTCGAGGACATGCGGGCCACCCCGGAGGGTCGGGCCGCCGGCTCCGTCCTCGAAGCCCACCTGGACATCGGTCGTGGACCGGTTGCCACCGTTCTGGTTGAGCGGGGAACGCTCAGCGTCGGTGATCCCCTGGTGGCCGGTGCCGCCTGGGGTCGGGTTCGGGCCCTGGTCAACGATCGCGGTGAGCGGGTCAAGTCCGCCCTGCCGTCAACCCCGGTCCAGGTCCTCGGCCTGAACGAGGTTGCCGAGGCCGGGGACACCTTCATCATCGCCCCGAACGAGAAGATGGCCAGCAAGGTCGCAGACACCCGTGAGCACTGGCAGCGGCTTGCCAGCCTCGGCCGGGACGCCTCGGCCACCAGCGGCGGCGCCAAGCTGGAAGACATCTTCAAGCAGATCCAGGCCGGTGAGGCGGCAACGCTGAACCTGATCGTCAAGGCCGACGTGAACGGCTCCCTCGAGGCGGTCTGCGACAGCCTCAAGAAGCGGGAGCGGGAGGACGTCAAACTGGCGTTTGTCCTCCGGGGCGTCGGCGGCATAACCGAAAACGACGTGCAGCTTGCTGCGGCGTCGAACGCAACCATCCTCGGCTTTAACGTCAGGCCGGACCGCAAGGCCCGCGAACTGGCGGAGCAGGAGAAGGTGGAGGTCCGTAACTACGAGATCATCTACAAACTCCTTGAGGACATCGAGAACGCCATGCTCGGCCTGCTCGAGCCGGAGTTCGAAGAGGTTGTCACCGGTGAAGCAGAGGTCCGGGAGATCTTCCGGGTCCCCCGGATCGGCGCCATCGCCGGTTGTATGGTCACCAACGGTGTCATCACCCGTGGCTCCAAGGTCCGGTTCCTCCGGGAAGGCACGATCATCTGGAAGGGTTCGATCCAGTCGCTCAAGCGGTTCAAGGAAGACGCACAGGAGGTCGCCGCCGGGTTCGAGTGTGGCATCGGCCTCTCGGACTTCCAGGATCTGAAAGAGGGCGACGTCATCGAGACCTATGACGAGCGGGAGATCCCTCGCGAATAGCGGTGGAGCCGATCGTTCCCGCCGCCGTCCTGGTCGATCCGGACGGGTGAACCCATGCACGTACTGGTCGCGGAGATAGATGTGCACCTGCCCGCAGCAGGCAGCCTGAAGGAAAAGCGTTCGGTGATCACCTCGATCGTGAGAAACCTCGACCAGATGCACGGCGTTGCCGCCGCCGAGGTGGACCACCTCGACCTGTGGCAGCGGGCCGGCATCGGGGTCACGGTTGTCGGACCGGATCCCGGTCACGTCTCGTCGGTGATGGACGGGGTCGACCGGTACGTCTGGTCAAGACCCGAGATCGAAGTGCTGGACTTCGCCACCTCCTGGTGGGAAGGCGAGTAGGAGTAGTCATGGCAAAACAGCAGCGTGGCCGGGGCGGTGGTTCCGGTGGCCGCGGGTCCGGTCGGGCCGCTCGACCCCAGACGAAACGGCACTTTCCCCGGACTGCCCGGCTGAACACCCTCCTGCAGGAAATCATCGCCGGTCACCTGGAGCGGGTTGACGACGAGCGGCTCGGATTTGTGACGGTGACCGGGGTCGAAGTGGATTCGGACCTGAATCGGGCGGAGGTGTTCATCAGCACCTTCGAGCCGATCGACACCGCAGAGGCCGAAGAGGAGTTCTTAGACGCCCTCGGGGAGCACCGTAAGCCGATCCAGGCCGAGATCGGCCGCCAGGCCAGGATCCGCAAGACCCCGGAGGTTGTGTTCGCGTTCGACCCCGGCGTTCGGGCCGGAGCCAGGATCGAGGAGATCCTCAGCTCGCTGGACATGTCGACGGGTGACGATGGCGAGAACGGCGACGAGGACCGTGCGGACCACCCGGTTGCTGACGGGCTGCGCGGGGAGCGTGATCAGCCCGACGACGGGGAGCAGGCATGAACCGGCGCCGGGGTCGGTCGAAGCGGCCGGACTCCGGTGTGTCCGGTTGTGTGGTCGTCGACAAACCGGCGGGCTGCACCAGCCACGACATCGTCGACCAGGTTCGCAAGGCCCTCGGCACCAGAAAGGTCGGCCACGCCGGCACACTCGACCCGGACGCCACCGGGGTCCTGGTGCTCGGCGTCGGTCTGGGCACCAAGCTGCTGCAGTTCGTGACCGGGGCGGACAAGACGTATGAGGGGGAGATTGTCTTCGGCGTAGAAACGGACACGCTCGACGCAGCAGGCGAGGTCGTGGCGACCCACGACATGACCCTCGAACCGGCTGCTGTGGCCGCCGCGGCGGAGACGTTTGTGGGAGACATCGAGCAGATCCCGCCGATGGTCTCCGCGGTCAAGGTGGACGGAAAGCGCCTCCACGAGCTGGCCAGGGAGGGCAAGGAGGTGGCCCGTGACCCTCGTCCGGTGTCCGTCCATCGGTTTGCCGTCACCCCGACCGACGACCCGCTGGTGTACCGGGCCGAGGTCCATTGCTCGTCCGGGACATACATCCGGACCCTGGCCGCGGACCTTGGCACCGCCCTCGGTGGTGGCGCCCACCTTCGCAACCTCCGCCGGACCTCGGTCGGCCCCTTTTCGCTGGCCGATGCGATGGACGTTGCCGACCTGCGGCCAGCCCCGGTCATCGAGCTCCTCCGGGGTATGCCGGTCCTGGCGGTGGACGAGGACGTCCAAAAAAGAGTGTCGTTCGGGCAGTCCCTCGGACCGGCCGGTGGGTCCGGTCTGGTTGCCATCACCGATCAGGACGGCGCACTGTTGGCGGTCTACGAGGCCAAGGACGGCGATCTCCGTCCGGCCAAGGTGCTCATCGGCGTCTGAGATAGTTCGGATCTTGCCGCAAAAGTTCTCGCCGGGGCCAGAAGGCCGATACCGTTTCGCTTCTGTGCAGGTACTTCGAGACACGACCCATTGCCCCGGCTCCGAGGACGGCCACGCCGTCACCATCGGCACCTACGACGGGGTGCACATCGGCCACCAGTTGGTCATCGCCGAGACCCAGCGGGTGGCGGAACGCCTCGGGGTGAAGACCGCCGTGGTCACGTTCGATCCTCATCCGGCGTCGGTCATCCGGCCGGAGAACGCCCCCCAGATCCTGACCGGGCTTGAGCAGAAACTGGAGTTGCTTGAGCAGGCCGGGGTTGACACCGTGATGGTTGTCACCTTTGACACCGACCGGGCCGGTGAGACCTCTGAGGACTTCGTCCGAAACGTTCTTGTCGACTGCATGGGGGCACGGGCCGTGGTTGTCGGCCATGACTTCCACTTTGGGAAGGGCCGGACCGGCAACGTGGACCTGCTTACCGAAATCGGTGAAACCGACGGGTTCGAAGTCCACGGGCTGCAGTTGCTGCCCCGCCCGGACGGCACGGTCGAGTCCGTGTCCTCAACCGCCATCCGGCGGGCCCTGGCCGGCGGCGACGTCGGTACCGCGGCCCGTCTGCTCGGCCGCTACCACGAAGTTCGGGGCCCCGTTGTCCAGGGCGATCAGCGGGGGAGGACCATCGGCTTTCCGACGGCCAACATCGCCGTGCCCCGCAACCGGGCCATGCCGGCCGACGCCGTCTACGCCGGCTGGTACATCCGGCCCGATGATTCCGCCTGGCCCTGCGCCATCAACATCGGCAAACGGCCCACCTTCTTTCAGGACGCCGAACACTCGCTGCTCGAAGCGCACCTGCTGGACTTCGACGCTGATCTCTACGGGGAACCCGCCCGGGTCCGGCTGGTCGAGCTGCTCCGCTCCGAGCAGCGGTTCGACGGCATCGACGCCCTCAAAGCCCAGCTGGCGGTGGACATCGAGCGGGCCAGGGAGATCCTGACGTCCGCCCCGCAGCAGCTGACCGACTAGCGCCACCCGGCTGCAGCTCCGCCACCCGTCCGACCCGCAAAATTTGGGCACTCAGCCTTCACGTTTTGTGGGCTGAGCGCCCAAATTTCGTGTTGGGGCGGTCCCTCAGCCGCTACCAGGTGTCGGGGATCTCGACGACCTCTCGATAGGCCACCTCGTACTCGGTGACCAGGGTTCCGTCGACGTCCCGCTGAACGGGCTCGGCATCCTCGATGATGAGCCGCCGAGCGCTGCCGTTGTCCGGGATGTCGATGATGCCGCTGAAGTTGGCGTTGCGACGGCTGCCACGACGGCCGAGGCTCTCGGAGATCTCGGTGTCCTGCCATTTCATCTCCTCGTCGGAGATCGTGTCGTCTGCCTCCTGGAGCGTCACCGTCACCCGGTTCTCGTTGTCCGGCCCGGTCATCTGGACCCGAGCTCGGGCCCCGGTTCGGGTCACAACCACTCGCCGGGACGCCCCGAGCCTGATCTGGTCGGTCGTGACCGTCGTTGAGACGTGGGCGCCGCTGACCGCCTCCGGCTGGTAGCGGCACAACTTGAGCTGGACAAACGGCCGGTAGGCGAAGGTGGCGTTGACCTGGACGTCCGAGGTCAGGATGTCCCTCGCCGCGTCGTAGGCCACGGTGTGACCGGCGACGTCGAACCCGCCGTCGACGTTGCGGACCCGGCTCACCGCCTTCTGGAAGTTGGAGGTGGTCGGAGCCCGGCGAGTCCCGGTAGCCACCACCGTGGCGTCCCGGCCCCACTGGGTCTGCGAGCCGTCACTCTCGACGGCGACACCGAGTTGCTCGCCTTCGCCCGAGTCGTTCCACGGGGTCTCCATGTGAACCCGGACCACCCGGCCGTCGTGGACGATCGTGATGCGGTTACCCGTTTCCGAGACCGTCCGTGAGAACGCAGGGAGCGCCCGGATCAGCTTCGGTGGTGCCGGTGCAGCGGATGCCGGAACCAGGAACGTGTCGATCTTGTTGTTCCTCGACTCCTCGGAGATCCGGCTGACCGGCAATGGGATGTAGTCGAATTGGGCGGTCAGCACACCGGTGTTCAGCTTGATCGTGCCGTCCACGGCGTTGTAGCTGAACGACTCCTCGAACGGAATGGTGACCCCATCGCTCGTCCTGGTGACCCGGACGCTGAGCGGATCGAAGCCGCGGGCGTCCAGGGTGACCTCGGTGCCGCCGGCCAGGGTCAGTTCCTGGCGCTCGTAGAAGTACTCGCTGAAGCGACAGAACGCCTCGGCGCTGACCGTGACGGTGTGCCGCTTGGTGTCGAGCAGCTCAAGGCTGAGGCCTGCGAACTCCTCCTTTGTGGCCTCGGCCGGGACGTCGCTCAGGTTGATGACACTGTCGGTCAGGATGTCACCGCCGACGGTTCCGATCGTGAGGCCACTGGGATCGGTCCGGAGATCCGGCCCGTCCCAGATGACGGGAAGTACGATCCGGTCCGTTGTGTCACGGTGGAGACCGACGGTCCCGTCAACCGAGGCGGTTGTCTCGCCGATCGTGCTTCGGCTGCCGGCGAACCGGGTCAGCGTTGGTGATGCCAGCGGCACCCGCACCGCGTGGACCAGCTTGATGGTCTCACGGGGTGAGTACATCACGTTCTGGCCGGCGATGATGACGTTTCCTTCCCGGCGCTGGAGATTGTTCGGCACGGCATCGAACCACTTGAAGTGCTCGATCCAGTCTCGATCGATGGTCGAGCTTGTTGTGCATTCGTGGATGGTGCCCTGCGGCAGGTACGCGGTGACCTTTCGATCACCGACCCGCCTGGTCGGCGCACGGTTGCCGGCCGCCAGTTCGAGGATGACGCTCTCGGGGTCCGGCCAGTTGCCGGTGGCCATGACCACCGAGCGGGTGGCCGAACCCCGGGGGAGGTCATGGAACGCGACCCCGTCCGTGGCCGGATCCGGCATGTACAGGGCCGCCTGCTTGGAGTCACCGGTTGTGACCTCGCCGCCGACGACCGCATCTCCGGCCACCGTCTCACCGCTGGTGGGGTCGACCAACAGCTGATCGTCGAGCGTGCGGGCGTCCCGGTCTGCGATGAACTGATAGTCGGCGATGTCGATACCGTCGGCTTCGGGCAGGCCGTGGCGTTCCAGCCTGAGCTGGGCCACCCTGGCCGGGAAGAGCATCCGGTCCGATGTTTTGATGGTGTTGAGCCGCTGGCCGAGTTCGCTCTTGATCACGATCGTTGTCGTGTGGTCGCCATAACCCGGGGTCGGTCGGGAGAACCGGCGAACCACCGTCGGTGACGGGACCGGGGTTGTCCGACCGAACTCGATCGGACCGGATTCCGATGGCTGGGTTGTGGCCGTTGGCGGCTCGGAGTTGCCGCACAGGTCGACGCATCGCCCTCGGAGTCGGTACTGGTGATCAAACCGCAACCGCTCGAGCGTGCCGGGCACGGTTTCGTAGTCGACCGCAACCTGGGCCGGATCGGTGGCTTGAGGGAGATTGGGGTCCGGGGTGGTTGGTTGGCCCCGCCCGTTCATGGGCTGCGACGGGCGTTTGGTCGACAGGCTCCAGCCGTCCCACAGGACGATGCCGCCATCGATCCGCCACTTCGTCGTGTCGACGTCGACAAAACCCTGGACCGGCGGAAACTCCTGGTTCGGGTAGTCCACGGACGGGAGCCGCTGGTAGACCTCGGTTCCGTCGGTGTTGATGGCCATGGACGACCATCCCTCGTCCGCCGGCGGGGTGATGTCGAGGTTGCCGTCACGGGGGAACACGTAGCCGTCCGGGGTCTCTCGTTGATGGAGCGAGCGCCAGGTGCCCTTGTCGAGGTCAACCGCGTCCCACCGGGTTCCGGCAGCCACGTCTTCGGCAAAGACCTCTGGTGGCACGGTCGGATTGCCGGTCGCCGGGTTGTTCACCCGGCGGAGCCAGAGGTCGGTGTCCGCCTCGACCTGGGCCGAGTGGGTGATCTGGTCGATCAGCATGTCCTTGACCGAGACGTTGCTCACGGTGATGCCGGCCTCGGAGACCGCGGGTGGCGCATCCGGGCTGCCGCCGTTGAGCGACCGTTGCAGCGCACCGAGGGCGTTGACCATCTGCGGAGCCGAGCCCTGGTTGACCCGATACTTTCCGCCATCGAAATTGATCCATCGGCCGGTCCGGTAATCCGGAAGCCGGACCTCGGGGAAGTTGTCGCCGTCGATCTGCATCCGGCACGGAACCTGGAGCCTGCTGGTGAAGTCGTTGACCGGTGGGCCGGAGGCCGGCAGGTTCGGATAGTTGGAACGGATCTGCATCTCGCTCGGGTTGGCCAGTGCCGGGAGCTGGACCTCGATGTCGAAGATCAGACCGAGCCGCCGCATCAGGTCCGGGTGGGAGGCGAGGTAACGAAGGGCCTGATGGAACTCGCTCGGCTGGTTCGACGGGGTTTGACCATTGCCGATCTGGCCGAACCAGGCCGCACCGTCGGAGACGGTGCCGGCGATGTCCGCGGTGTTGACCGCCTGATCGATTGCAGCTGTGTCGAGGTCATCGCCGTTGCGGGCCAGGGCGCCATACAGCGACTCGGTCTTGTCCGCCAGCTCGTGGGAGGCGTAGGAGAAGAAATCGGCGCCGTCCCGCTGAACAAAGGCCCAGGGCGTCACGTTGACGCCGTTCCAGTCGGCGGGGCTTGACCCGAAGACCGCATCCCAGACCGACGGATCCGGCGGTGGTGACACCACCGTCACCAGGTTGTTGGTCTGGGTGTTGCCGTTGAACATCCGGAACTGGATGTTCTGAGCCCGCTGGGCCCAGTTGCGCCAGATCGGGTAGTCGTTGAGGCTTCCGATCTCCCGGAGACGGGGCGCCAGGAAGAGCGAGTAGCGGTACGCACCGGTTGCGGTGCGGCCGTTGGGACAGGGGAGGATGACGAGGTGTGCAAGCATGTGATGATCCGATCAGGCGAAGGCGTTCGAGTACTGGGTCCAGTCGGCCTGGGAGATCAGGTCACCGAAGCTGGAGCGGGGCTGGTTTGACGTTGAGACCGATTGGCCGCCGACCGAATTGTTGGCAGCGTTGTTGGCCGTGCTGTTGGCCGTGTTGTTGGCCGCAAGGCGGGGCGCTCCTGCGGCACCGGCGCCAACCCCGGCGGCGTTTGACGTGATGCCGTCGCCGAGGACGAACTCGATTTCGCCGATCGGCACCTTGCCTTCGATGCCGCCGAGGAAGGTGTCCACACCCCAGTGGACCGTCGCTTTGCCGGAGGCGATCTCGGTCGACGAGTTGTAGCTCAGGTTGGCCGACAGCTTGACCGACACGTCGATGAGGCCGAGCACGCTGACCCCACCCTCGAGCGAGACGCCGGCGGTGACGATCACCGTCCCGTTCCCACCGGCGTTCTGGAAGATGAAGTTGATGCCGGCGGAGAGCCGCACCGAGGCGCTGACAACAACCGCATCGATGCCGACTTCCAGGAACAGCGAGATACCGGCCTCGACCAGCCAGTCCGTCCTCGAGTTGTGGAACTCCAGATCGAGGGTGGTGAAGAACGTGCCGCCGAAGATGCCGGCGCTGACCTCCAGCGGGTTGGCGGGGGACCCGATGCCGGTACCGAGCATGACCGGGTTGTCACCGAGCGGCAGTGCCATCGAGAAGTCGATGCCGAAGTTGTTGATCGACACAAGCCCCAGGTTGAACGACGGCAGGTTGATCGACGCTCCGAGATCGAGGGCGTCCGGGTTGATGTCGACGTTGATGCCGTCGAGGCCGAGCAGGAGGTCGAACAGCGGCTGCAGCAGGTTCAGATCGTCGCCGATCTTCCATTCGCTGATCTTCGGGACAACGCTCAATCCGCTGGTGGAGGAGACCGTGGCCCGGACCTCCTCAAAGACGATTTCGATGATCGTCGGCGCGTTCCCCGGTGGGAACTCCATCGAGAAGTCGTTCACCACGGTCTCGGTGACGCTGGTCGGCTGGCCTTCGAACGGGATCTCGTTGGTGATCGACACGCAACACTGGGTGACGTTCGGTGTGGCAACAAACCCGACCGCGGAGACCGACTGCAACTCCGGCTTGAACGAGTAGATGATCGTCACGCCGGTGCTGGTGACGATCACCTCGGTGTTGGGGATGTCGATCCCCGGCACAGCGAGCCTGACCGGTTTGATGACCATCAGATCGGACAGCAGCAGGCTGCCGAGGATCTTGGAGGCGTCACCCAGCGCCTCAGCCGGGTCCCAGGGGGCATTCGGGTTCGGGAGGTCCGGGGCGGGTCCCGAGACCTGGTTGAGGATCTCGCCGACGATCTCGATGGCCGCAACGGCCACCGTCGGCAGATCGCCTCCGATGGTGCCCACCTTGACCGTCGGTAGCCGGAGGAAGGCCAGGTCGAAGTTGGCGTTTGTGACACCGTCCGACAGCCAGCGGGGATGGAGCTCGACGTCGAACGGCTGACCGTCACCGAGGATCTCGTCGACAATGGTGGCGTGATCGAGGGCCGGGTTGAAGGCCGGGACCTGGTTGTCTCCGAAGAACGCGCCGGGGGCCGCAACCTCCGGCAGGTCGATGTTGAACCGGATGTCGTTTGTGGTTTTGCTGGTCTGACCCGGGGCGATCGCGTCGGCAAAGGCAACCCGCTGACCGTTGACGTCTATGTCCCGGCGGCTGTCCCGGGAGCCGCCGTTCCACACGTCGGCGAACCGAGCGGACGGTGAGGTGGCCCCGGACTGGTGAGCGTCATCGGCACCGATGTAGGTGCACGGCAGGGTGAAGGCGACCTCGTCGCCGTTTCGGTCGGTTGCGACGTAGGAGATCGTGACGTCGGAGCCGTCATCGATGTAGGTGATGTCGTCGACACCGGGGATGTCGCCCGTACCGTCCGCCACCGGGGTCAGGACCACCTGTCGGCTCTCGTCGGCCGAGGCCACCACCTGGCTCCAGAGGTTGCGGCGGCCGCCGTCCTCCTGGTGATCCCGACCGCCGAGGTCGACGGTCGGTTCCAGGATGGTCAGGTAGCGCTCGAGCCGCATCGCCGAGGTGAGTTCGTTTGCGGTGTCCGTGGTGAAGATCCGCTCCGTTGTTGTGGTGATGGCGGCTCGGATGCCGAACGGAGCGATGTAGCCGGTGCTCTCCACCTCGACGCTGATGTCCCGCCCGGTGGTGATGTGCTGGCGATAGCCGATCAGGGTTTGACCGGGCCACTCGCCCTCCAGTCGGGCGAATGCACCACTGGACGAGAGCGACAACTCCGGAGCGGAGATCAGCGGCCCGGCCGTGGTGTTGACGATCAGGTTGTCCCGATCGGCCGCGGTGGGGATGGCGTTTGTGAGGTCCGTCGTTGTGAGGTTCTCGATGGCCAGCAGCTCAAGACCGGCCGGGTCGCTGATGTCGGCCAGCCAGAGCTCCGTGGTGTCGCCGACGGTGAAGGGTGCCGCAGCGGCGGTGACAATCGCGCCGGGTCCGGGGCTGAGCGTGAGTCCGGCGGGGATTTCCAGGATCGTCGTGTCGGTGTCGGTCGCTCCCGCTGTGGCCTGCACGGTGAGCGCCTGCTCGATCAGCGCCAGGATGCCGGCCACCGACAGGTCGTGGGTCCCCGAGACCGGGGCGACGATCTGGCTGTTGCGGGCCGCCGTGTGATCCACCGCGGTCGTCGGCGGGGTGATCGCTCCGGCGGACTGGAACGCTGTCTCCGAGGTGTGCTGGGAGCCGAACGTCAGACGAACCGCACCGTTTGTTCCGGTGAACTGGTCGCCGGTCAACGTCACGTCGAACAGTTCGATCGTCACGTCCAGCTGGTCCTCCGGTCGGACGAAGTGCACCGTCCGGATCGCAGGTGATGAGAACGCTGCAGTGTTCACGCTGGCCGCAATGGCGGACCTGGCCGCCGAGCCGCCGAACAGTTGTCTCCTGCTCAGTGAGGCTCGAACCGGTCTGGCGGCTGCGTCAACCGGCGCGCCGTCGGTGAGTAAAACCGCAGTTGTCCCGCCGATGACTCCGAGCGCTCGGCGACGACTCATGTCGTTGCGCGGCGCGTCGGCTGAACCGTCTTGCCCCATGGGTGATCCCTCCGTGTTGGCGGCCCCGCCACGTCGGCGGGTTGTCAGGGAACCTAAAGCGGGGGTGTTAACCGAATGTCAACCAGCGGTCCCGCTGGGTAAAATAACCGGGTGGAGGGGCAAAGGAGACAGCGGACGTTCGTGCCTCGACGTCGGCTGCTCGACCGGCTTGACGGCCGATTCGAGGGAGGATTGACACTGCTGCAGGCTGGACCCGGCTTTGGCAAGACAACCTTGATGCATCAGGCCTTAGCCGAAGGCCGAGTCTTCGATCGGGCCACCGAGGTCGCGGTCACCTGCCGGGAACGGTCGGCCGAATGGTCCGACAATCCGCCGCTGTACGCCGAACTGGCCTGGCACCTCGGTTGCCCATCGAGCGCTGAGGCCATCGCAGACGCCGTTCTGGCCGCAGCACCCCGGCCCGTTGTGCTGTGGTTGGATGACGTCCACCACCTGGTCGGCTCCGAGCGGCTTGTCGACGAGCTGCTTCGACTTCTCCCCAACAACGGCCACCTCGTTCTGGTGGGGCGCCAGATCCCACCGGTTTCAACCGCTCGTCTCGGGCTTGAGGGCCGGCTGGTGGAACTGGGAGAGGATGATCTTCGGTTCGACACCGACGAGCGTGCCGCCTTCCTTCACCTGCGGGGACAGCACCCGGCCGATCAGCAACCGGACACGGAATCAGCAGCCACCACAAGCGGGTGGCCTGCGGTCATGGAGTTGGAGCTGGTGGCGGGCCGGTCCGGTGCGGTTGGTTACCTGACCGAAGAGGTACTGGTCGAGATGGAACCTGACCGGCTGGCGGCCCTCCAGGCGTTGGCCCCGGCTGACACCGTCGATGCCGCAATGCTCAACGCTGTCACCGACTATCGGGGCTCGGTTGACAACCTGATGGCCGGCCTTCCGCTGGTCTCCCCGGTTGCGGGGAACGGAAACGGAAGTGGACGTGGGTCCGGCTCTCCGGAGGACGAAACCGGGCCTGTTGTGATCCACGACCTGCTGCGGCACGCCCTTCGGACCGGCATGAAGCCGGAGGCGGCGGCCGACGCCACGGCCGCGGTGGCCTACGAGCTGCTGCGCAGAGACGACCTGGTCGGTGCGGTCAGAAGGTTTGTCGAGATCGGGGACCGTGACGGAGTTGAGCGGGTCGGGGCTCGGCTGCTGGCCGATCTTCACGTCGCAACCGACGTTGGTGACCGCCTTGGCGTTGTGGACATGGTTTGCCAGTTCCTCGGCGATGACGCGATGTCTCTTGCGCTTCGTGGGGTCACCATGGCCATCATCGAGCCTCTTGGGGCCGAGGCGCTCCTCATGGAGGCGATAGACCAGGCCGACTGTGACAACCGGATCGATCTGGTCTCCGTCTGCACCGTTCGTCTGGCCGACCTGGCCTACAACCGCAGCGAACGCGGCCTGCTGGACGAACTAAAGCTTCGGCTCGACCGGTTGGCCGAAATCGGAGACCCGACCGCAAGCCGGTTCCGGTTTATGGTCGAGGTCTGGAGTGTCCGACTGGCCGGCGACGACCGGGAGGCGCTCCGGTTGCTCGACGTCGCCCTGGCCGGCCAGGGGTCGGACGTTCTCGACGACGAGATGGCCGGGCTGGCCCACTTCTATCGGACGTTGATCCTGGCCTACCGAGGACGGATCCGGGAGGCGCTCGACACCGTAACGCAGCTGGCCCCTCGGCTGCCGCCCGGGCTGTTTGCCGACCGGTTGGACGGGTTTGTGGCCATCCTGCTGTGGATGGTGGGGGAGCAGACCGAGGAGATCCGCACCGGAACCGTGCACCTCTTGGACCGAATCGAAGGAAGAGGGCAGCAGCATCTGTTTGTCGGCGGTGCGGGCACCACGGCGATCTTTGCCGCTTCCGCCGGTGACATGACCACCGCTGCGGCGCTGGTGGCCAGAGCCGAAGCGGGACTGGACGGCCTTCCACCGGATGCCTGGGCCAACCACTCGCTGGCCCAGGCCAGAGCGGTTGTGGAGTTGCTCAACGGCAATGAGGATCGGGCGGCCGAGGTGCTGGAGAGCGCCATTCCGGAAGATGGCCCGGTCATTGGCATCCCGCACAACATCTACGGCCTGACGGCGGCACTCAGCTACGTGTTGGTTCCCCGGGTTCGCCCGATGTGGGACGAGTTGTGGGATCAGGTCTGGCCCGGTTTTGACCCGGACGACGCGGATACCGCAGACGGTGACGGCCCGGTGGGGCAGGAGCTTGCGGTGCGCCAGGACGTCGCCAGGGCGCTGGTGGCGTTCAGGGACTCCGGTGACACGTCGGGCGCCTCAGCCCTTCCCTGGGGAGAGCTGCATCGGCTTCGGCCCTGGGCGTTCGAACCCCATTTGGCCGAACTTGCCGTTGCCGCAGTGGCCGGCGGCTGCCCTGAGGCAAAGGCGGCGCTGGCCGAACTCCGCCACGATGCGGTCGAGGTCCTCGACCGCCTGGTCGCCTCGGGCAGCCCGGCGGTGGCCGCGGCCGCCACGGAGACCATCACCACCACGCCTCGCCGCCCGGCCGCCAAGGTTGATCTTGGTGTCCTCGGTCCGCTCAGCGTCCGACGGGGAGGTACCGAGGAGTCAGATCATCAGTCCTGGCGTCGGGCCAGGGTCCGTGACCTTCTCTCCCTGCTCATCCACCGGGACACGGTGACAAGGCGGGAGGCGGCCGCCGCTCTCTGGCCTGACAAGGCGGAGCGGGCCGGCCAGAACAACCTGCGGTCCAACCTGTCCAACCTCCTGACCACGCTCGAACCGGACCGTCGTGGGGCCGCTCCGTCGTGGTTCATCAGGACAGCCGGCGACAAGCTACGGCTGGTCCGCTCCGAGTACCTGGCCATCGACGTCGACCGATTCGAAGCCCACCGGGAAGCCGCCGTGTCGTTGGACACCACCGCCCCCCGGCTGGCCCTAACCGAACACCTGCGGGCTTGCGACCTCTACCGGGGCGACTACATGGCCGGTTCGAGCATCGAGGACGCCGTCTACTTCAACACCATTCGGCTCCGGAGCGACTATGTCGCCTCGGCGGTCCGGGCCGCCGATCTGCTGGTCTCCATGGGAGAACCGGAACAGGCCGAGGAGCTAGCGGTCCGAGCCAGCTCGTTTGACCCGCTGAACGAACCCCTACAGCGGGCGTTGGTCTCCTCGTTGGTCGCCCAACGCCGGTTCGGAGCGGCCAAGGATGTGCTTGGCACGCTGCTCGGGCAGCTTCGGTCCCTTCAGATCCCACCGGAACCGGAGACCCGGCTCCAAGCCGAGCGGCTACAGCTCGTTGTCTGACCGATTGCCGGAGGCGCCCGCCACTGGGCGGCGGGATCCGGTGGGCGGACCGATACGATGGTTGACCGCTGTTCATGCCGCAATGGATCCCTCGGGGCCCGGAAC